>JALOBF010000028.1 GCA_023228385.1 Bacilli bacterium | reverse complement strand
TATTGTTATTAACGGCGTTGAGGTCACGCATTTAAAGGAACATAAAAGAGCCCAATACATCGGCATTGTCTTTCAGAATCCGCTATCGGGAACGGCCGCCAATATGTCACTGGAGGAAAATCTTTCCGTGGCATACCGGCGGGCGCAAAAAAAAGGTTTGAAATGGGGTTTCAGTAAAGAAGCAAGGCAATTATTTAAGGAGAAACTGTCAACTTTAAATCTGGGTTTGGAAGACAGATTGACGCATAAAATCGGTTTTCTCTCCGGGGGGCAAAGGCAAGCCGTGACCCTTTTGATGGCAACCATCGATAAACCGAAAGTATTGCTTCTGGATGAACATACGGCCGCTTTGGATCCTAAAACCGCCCAAACGGTTCTTGCCATCACCGATAATATCGTTACCCAAAATGCTTTAACAACAATCATGGTAACCCATAATATGAAAGATGCTTTAAAGTACGGCAACCGGATTCTAATGCTTAATAACGGCCGGGTTGTGTTTGATGCTTCCGGCGACGAAAAGAAAAACTTGACAATCGATGATTTATTAAAGAAATTCGGTGCCATTGACGATATCGAATTAACCGATCAAATGTTGCTTGCTCGATGAAAAACAAAAAATCCCTACAACAACAATCTGTGGGGATTTTTATGTATTTACCATTAACGATGATACAATTATATTGTAAATTAAATAAAAAATTATCAGAAAGCAAAAGAGGAAATAATATGCTGTATACAAAGATGATAAAGAAAGTTATTTTTGACCCATAAAGATATCAAACAAAATCTGGTTGCGAGAGAGGTTAAACTTGCTGACCTTAAACATAATTGTGACTTATCGAGACTAAAGAAAACAGATAACGAATCGGAAAAGCGAATTGAAAAATATAAAAAACTATTAAAATATTAGAAGATATATAAATTAAAAAAGCATCCAGTGCCAAAACGCCAACGGATGCTTTTTCCTTCATAAGGTAGGTTTTACTTCAAAGCAAAAGAAGCATAAACCATAAGAGAAATGACGAGGATACTGCCGATTGGTTTAGTACCTCGTCATCAGTAAATTAAATTTATAACTGTAATATCATTATTTAGACGAACAGAAAGTATTGCAGTTAAGACATAAAGAACAGAGATCTTGATTTGTGATATGATGAACCGCATTGCCGCCGGAGAAAACCACATCGCGGTTAGCCGCCACCCCACCACAGACGTTGCCTCCCTCTCGGGCTAATAAGCGAATATTGCCGGCAGTGGGAGAAGCCGCATAAACATAACCCGTAATCTGATATGGACCGTTATTGACTTTTATTTCGCCCATTTGTGAATACAAGGCAAAACAGCCGCTGGATTGATAGGTAAATGATTTTCCGGATATTTCAATTCCGGCTCTTGCAAAAATTCCCCCGCCGCTGATAGTAATGTTATGACCGTTGATTCTTACAACACCGTTGACCCAAACCGTTTTATCTTGAAAGATGATTGCATCTTCGGACTTATTAATCAGAATATTACCGTCGATAATCTCATCGGCGGTCATCATTAAACAGGCGGGATCAAATTGTTTAAGCGGCACTGCCGGAGCATTAAGCACCAGGTTTTCAAATATGTTTCCACCGGCATCGGAAAATGTATGTACGACATTGGTATTGCCTAAAAAGTAATTTCCGCTATGGTTTAAAGTAAGATTTCCGTTAACCTGAACGTTTTTGTTAATTAATGAGAATGATTCTGTAGTAAAGTCGTTATTAGCAAACACTGCCATCTGCAGGGATTGGTCGCATTCAGTTCGGGGAATTGTCATGGCCTTTTCCAATTTGAATTGTAAAAGTATTTCTTTTTTAATGATACTTCTTAGAGTTAATGCTGCGCTTTTATTTATTTCTAGCAGTTCGGTTAAAGATGAAGCAATTGCTTCTCGATCCGGGAGTGTTCCGGCCGCCAGTTGAATTTCCTCACCTAAACTGTTAAGAATATGAGCCAATCCTAATTCTTCGATTGCAATCGAAGATAGTATTACATTAATAATTCTCTCATTCGTCAATATGATTTCCGGATTAATGTTAGGAATATTAACTGTGCTGATATATTCACCCCCCTCTTATTAAACTACAATATTCATTGCATCTTCCAGTTTAAACTGCAAAAGCATTTCTTTTTTTATTACATTTCTTAATGTTCTGGTTACAATTTCATTAAGAGTCGTTAAGTCCGCGATTGAGGTTGCTAAGGCCAAACCAACTTGAATTTTTTCTCCTTCCGCATTGATAATATGGGCCAAGCCCAATTCTTCTAAAGCAATGGAAATAAGGATCAGATTGACGGCTTCTTCCCTGGTTACGGTTATGTTCGGCTGAATATCAGGAATATTCGGCATTGCCATAATTTAAAGTCACCTTCTTCTCTTTCATTCTTATTATATTAAAAAAATCTCTTTGTGTATGGTAATAAGCCATGTATTTCTTGATTTTGCCTGATTACCTATGGTTATTTATATAAATATCTGCTTGTAATGGGCTTAAACACAGTCATAAATTATCTTTGCCTATAAACTATAAGGAAAGGAGTTGTTATTATGGGAATGCCAAATCTACCGTCTGATATATCAACAACTATAAAAATTGATCATAAAGGTTTGGTGAAACTTTTGCTGATGTCGATAGCTCTAGAAGAATTGAGTTTATCGCATATATTGAATGCCCAAGGCGATATGATGCAAAAATATCTGAAAAGTCTGAGATGTTATCCGTGTATTCAATATATTGATATCATAAAATATAATCGGACAGTTGCTGAAACCCTGAGAGTTCTGTTAGAAAAAGAAAAAACCTTAAGAGAAAAAATGATTCGAATTATTGAATATGATCAAGATTCGCAACCCTCCCCTTATTGTAATTGTGGTTTTCATACAAAATAAATTAGTATGGGCAAATATCATAACTCTTCATATAATATTATGAGGAGAGAATACAATGGATAATAAAACGGTTATGCCGGATTTTGATTTCAATTTCTCAATGGAAAACAATGAAATTTCAAAACTGTTTTTTGAGGTTCTAGATGGCAATATCTCATCGATGGATAAATTTCTTAACAATCAACAACTATTGGATCAAATCTTATCTTCGATCTGTCATCAACTGTCACCCGATCAAATTAAAAAACTCGATCAAAGTTTTGATGAAATATTACGGGCTTTACGGGAAAAAGACTTTATTAATCATGAAATGTCGGAATACCTTCATAATTATTTATATCCGTCGGCCCATTCAATTTCGGTTAGCGCGAATAAGCCGGAAGGAACCACTGTATATATTTGTTTTATTTTTTTGATAATTATTTTTATTATTTATAAAAAAAAGCGCCATCGTATTTAATAAAGTTATCGGTGGCGGTTTTTAAATTATAAAGCATCCGGCGACAGGGCGTTACCGGATGCTTTTTTTATGTTTTATTCTTCATCGGGAAAATTTTCAGCATATGAGAAAACATTGTTTGTTAAGGTATACTTTTCGATATATGTGGTTGTGAAGGTTTTTAAAATGGTAGAATAAATAGAGTACGGCATATTTTCTGATTCAAAATAGCATACGACGGCATTGTTAATATCGACATATTTACATTGGGTAATATAATAACTTTCGCCATAGTCATAAACCATTTGGACAAAATAAGCAGAATCAATCCGTACAAGTTCATATAAGCTGGTACCGTCCTCACTATTAATCGTCAGCGATAATCGGTTTGGTTCATATTTAAAAATATATGTCGTTATGGTGTAGTCACAATCAATAACAAAAGTCGTGGTATCGCCATTGATAGTGACTTTTACCGAATCATAATCATCAAAGGAAAATATCTTTTTTTCATAATTGGCTAATAACATGATGTTATCGTCTAATTCGGAAGATAATAAGGAATAAGGTTCGCCATAAAATCCATTATTCTCCCCCAATGTTTCCATTTTGGTTAGAATATTGTATTCAAGGCTCTGTTCATATTCAAGTTCGTTGGTTTCGGGGTTCTTATAACGCATAAAACCGTTTAGGAAATCCTCGGCTTCGCAATTTAGGTTATCAATAAAAGTTATTTCTGTTTCGGTAATGGTTAAAGTTTTATCCCCTGTGTTGCCGTATGCGGAAAGATTAGTGCTTTGATATATCGATTCCGGCCGGGCTTCCACCCATAGATTTTGGCTGATGACCCCGGTACGGTTATTGAATCGGAATTGGAAACTGTCATATTTACCTAGGTCGTTGTTTTCATCTTCGGGATAATAAAGCATGCAGGCATAATTACCTTCGCTTATTTTGGTATATTCAACATGCCCTCTTATTAACTGTTCGCTGTCGACTCCGCATTTAATCAAGGCTTTTAAGGAGTCGGCAACTTCATCATATGCAATTTCACATTCAAACCAAAACATTGTATTGATTTGTTTTTTTGTCCAATAACCGACATTATAAGTTTTCGTATCCGAATTATAAGTACAATATGCGGTTTTTCCGAAATTGGGAGTTGGGTTTTCAAAGTAAACCGTCCCCAGTAAATCTTCTTCATCAGCTTTTATTGCCATTATGGCTTCATTTAACAGCAAAAGATTACTCCATTGGTCGCTGATTTTATCGGTAAACTCATAATTAAAGAAATCTAAAATTTTTTGATCGCCCTTTTCATAAATCCTTTGGCTGTTATTGGAGATCAAAGAACCGTTTTCATCCAAACTCATGTAGAGAGTTTGATAAAACGCATTGAATGAAGCCTGAAGTTTATCCTGATGAGAAAGAGTTGCTTCTATAACATGGAAGGAAAAATCCTTTTGAATTTCCCCGACTTTCAGGGTGAAGGTTTTTTCGCCAATGGTTTCGGTTGAAGGCCATGTTCCCACTATCATGTCGGCAGTGGCTGAAATCTTTCCGTTTGATAAATCGCTGTAAGTAACTTCCAAGACTAAATCGGTAACGATAAATTGTTCGTTAACCTGATAAGAAGTTTTAAGCCCGCCGAAGACGGTAAAGTCAGTAACGGTTTTGGTCGGTTCGCTGCCATCAACCACTTCAAAAGAAAAGGATTTTTGAAAGCCGCCGTATTTTAGGGTTAAAGTCTTAGTCCCAACCGCGGAAGTAGTCGGTAGGCTGCCCACCACCATGGCGGCGGTTACACTGACAAAAGAAGTCGTCGAGTCATCATATTCAACTTTTAGGGTAATATCGGTGACGCTGAAAGCCTCGTTTTTATCATAGGCGGCCTTTAAACCGGCCAAAATCGAAATATCGATTACGGTTTTAGTCGGAATATCGATATCACCGACGTAAGTGTAACTGCCTAATTCATAGGAATGAGTGCGGGTTCCGACTTTTCCAAAGTTCTGACCGACATTTTTTGCTTTGTAGATGGAAGCGGGAGCGGAAGTGGCCGCCTCGTCAACACTGATCCAACCGTTATTACCGTCCAATAAAAACTGAATAACATATTTGGTTTCGGCACCGGCTTCGTATAATTGATAAGCGTATTTCGTATCGGATAACTTTACTCTTTCCATAACGGAGGTAATGACTCCCCCTTCGAAGATTTCTATTTGTGAAGATCGGGTCGCCTTGTCAAACCTGAGTTTTACAACACTTCCCTCATTGGTAATAGTATAAGCGTCCCCGCTTTTTTGAATATTATTACCGGCTAATTTAGGCGTTAAAATATACAAATTAATTGAACTGTAATAAATAACTGCTGCCAATTCGGCGGCGGAAACTAGAAAAAAATCCGCCTCAAACATTATCTTTTGGTTTTCATCGGTGATTTTATTTAATACTTCATTATAAAATTGATCTCTCGCCTCAGTAGAATCATTAAAATCATCAAAGAATTGCGTATCTTTATCGATATTCATTATCCCGCAACCGGATATTAATAAAAGCAAAGCAAAAAAACAATAAAAAAACAATCTACTATAAATTTTCATAAATACTATATCCTCCTTTATATTCGGGCCATTATATCATAAATTATTATATACTTACATTATAAAAAATGCTATAATATCAGTTTCTTGCTTATAAAATGTAAAAATAGTCTTTATTAATTATTTTTATAATGTTATAATAAGGTATAAAACGTCCAAAGGGGAGAAGCGGATGATTGCACGATCTGATTTATATGGGCTGTATAACTATAAATATCTCAGCATTGACATAATAAAGGAATTAAGTGAGGTAATTCCGTCTTTTAATCATTTTCATTCGGAATATGAATTTATTATTCCGTTAATGCCGATTTCGTACTTATTAATAAATAATACAATTTATTATGGCGAATATGGTAAAGTATATCCGATCCAAAGCGGCACGGTTCATGGCTTAACCCAAGATTTAAATCATGCCGCTTATATTAATATGAAAATCGACAAGTCATTTTTTGAAGAGACCATTGCCAATATTATTTGTCCGAACGGTATCTGTTTTAATTATGAATTCGATATCACTCCGCGCCTGTTTGTTTTAATCAATCTATTTAAAGAAGAAACACTGCGGTTATATCCTTGCAATGATTTTCTAATGCATATAGCTTCATTGATTTGTATTGAATTGTCTTTTAACGGTTTAATGACCCAGAAAAATCAACGAATCCCAGATAAATACCCGCCTCTCCATACGGTTAAAGAAATTTTTGACTATATTATCAGTAATCATGCGAAAGATCTTTCGATTGATGATTTATCAAGTATTTGTAACTTAAGCCGCTATCATTTTATCCGTACTTTTAAAAAGTGTTTCGGCAACAGCCCTTATAATTTTATTATCAATATCCGTTTATCGATTGCGAAAATGTTATTGGTTAATACCGATCTTTCCATAACCGAGATTAGTATGCAAAGTGGTTTTCTTTCGCCCAACCGTTTTGCCGAGGTTTTCCGCCAAAAAAACAATATAACACCTTCGAAATATCGAAAAACCTTTAAAAATATAGGATTGACCAGCCATTTGAGCAGCAATTAGTTTTAAGCCTTTATTTTTTCTGTTTAAATATGTTATAATACACTAACAAAGGAGGTACTATGGATAAACATATCATTGAAATTAAAAACCTTACAAAAAAATACGGAACCCTTACTGCCTTGCACAACGTCAATTTAAAGCTGCCGGCCGGAAAGATTATTGGTTTAATGGGGCCTAACGGCAGCGGTAAAACCACTTTTTTAAAAATATTGGCTAATTTATTGATGACATATGAAGGCGAAGTTTTAATTAACGGTTTTAAACCCGGCATTGAAACCAAAAAAATAATATCTTATTTGCCGGATTGTAATTATTTATCGGAAAAATGGAATGCAAATGACGCCATCGAATTTTTTAATGATTTTTATGATGATTTTAATCCGGATCAAGCCCGGGTTTTGGTTAATCGGTTACAGATTAATCCCGATCAGAAATTCCGTCATCTGTCAAAAGGAACGAAAGAGAAACTGCAATTGGTGATGGTGCTTTCGCGGAAAGCACAAATTTATCTTTTTGACGAACCGATTGCCGGCGTCGATCCGGCGGCCCGCGAATTTATTTTTGAGTTGATTCTAGAGAACTATAATAAAGATGGAACTATTATTGTTTCCACCCATTTAATCAGTGACGTTGAAAATATTGTTGATTATGCGATCTTTTTAAAGAACGGCACTGTCTTTCGTTTTGATGAAGCTGAGTCGATTCGGTCCGAAACCGGCTTGAGTCTGAATGATTACTTTAAGGAGGAATACCGATGCTAGGGAAATTGTTTAAACATGAATTTAAAAACACTTATCTTGAGATTACGATTATTAATATTTCGATTATTGTAATGTCTGTAATTTGTGCTTTGTTGTTTCGCCTTAAAACCTCAGTTTTTTTAACTTTAACCATAATCACATTGGTATTTTTATTAATGGGCGCCTTTATTATGTTGTTTTTAAATATTGTAAAGTCTTTTAATCGAAAAATGTTTACTAATGAAGGATATTTAACCTTTACGTTACCGGTTTCGGTTGACAATATTATTATTTCAAAGATAATTACCAATATTATTTGGTATTTCATCACCGCTATTGTACTTGTTTTTAGCCTTTTTTTAATATTAACAATTAATAGTGATTACACCGGTGTTGATTTTAAAATTTTTAAATATTTTAATCTTAGTCATATACCTCCATTATTAATTATTACCGTTAGAACGGTTATTGATTTGCTTTTGTTTTTGATCTTTCTTTTATTTACGTTATCGGTTTTGAATATCGGTAAAATACATCGTTATAAAACCTTAGTGGGTTTTGCCCTTTATTTTGGATTAAGTATCGTTTCTTCATGGATAAAAAACTTATTTGTCGTTATTCCGTTTGGTCTTTATTTTTCGGGAAACAGTTATTATATAGGGCGAATCAACAATATATCGAATATAGTTCCCTTTTTTAATAATGCGCCATTAATTGATTTTAATTGTCTCCTTTGGAATTTGCTAATGATAATCGGGCTTTATATCTTATCACGCTTAATGATTATAAAAAAACTGGAATTAGAATAATTATATTTAATCCTTTTCCTGACGGATTGATATTGGTTCAAAACAGCAACGATAAATACGGTTATTTGGACAAAAAAGGCAATGCCGTAATTGATATTCAATATGACGAAGCTTAACCCTTTTACCAAGGCACGGTTTTGGTTAGGCCCGGGAACGAATGTCAATTTATCGACACATCGGGCAAAAAAATCGGCGAATTTATCTGTGAAGACGGGCGCGTGTTTCATTCCGGCCGGGCCCGGGTAAAAAAAGACGGGAAATACGGATATGTTAACCTCAAGGGCAATTTGGTTATCGATGTTATCTATGAACAGGCTACCGATTTCTATCCCGGGGGGCCATGCAATAGTCTTAAGCAACGAGCATTATGATATTATTAATATCAATGGGAAACCGGTCATTAAGGATGCCGATTATATAACTTGCGACTATATTTTTTCTTAAAAGCCTTCGGCAATTATGTTGTTCTGAGGAGCCCCCCACAACGGGCCAATTTCCATATTATCAATTCACCGATAAGGGCAAGCAAATTAAAACCGGCAAATTCGATAAATGCGACTCTCTATATCTTATTTTTTCTCCGATGGGGTTGTGGAAAGCGGTTCGAAATTCGCCATTATTAATAGCAAGGGCAAAGTATTGATTGATTTCGAATACGACAAAATAGCTCCCTACGGCAATTATTATATCGTTGTCAAGGGAGAAAAAGCGGGTATAATCAATTCCAAATTTGAAATAATTATCCCAATCGAATATAAAATATTAAGATTTTCGGTCATAATATCGGGGTTTTTAAACCCCGATATGTCCTGTTTATTATATATCCGGGTGGTTGCTATTGTTATCAAGGGCACAACTTATTGCGAGCGCGGAATCAATTTATTTGAGCGGAGTTAATATAAAAGGTGAAAAATTATGAAAACGTTAGAAACCAAAAGAATGATATTAAGATTATGGCAAGAAGCTGATTTAGCAGACCTGTATGAATATGCGAAAGAGGATAATGTCGGCGTTAATGCCGGTTGGCCTAAACATGAATCGATTGAACAGTCTAAAATAATATTGGACCGGTTTATTTCGGAAAAAGATGTATATGCCATAGTTTATAAAGACAATGGTAAAGTAATCGGCTCGATCGGAGTACATAATCGCCCAAATAGTGATTTAAATAAAACGCAAAGGGAAATAGGTTATGTCTTAAGCAAGTCATATTGGAATCAAGGCTTAATGACGGAAGCCGTCCGTGAAGTAATAAGATATGTTTTTCGGAATATGAGGATAGATATCTTATGGTGCGCTCATTTTGATTTTAATCTTCGTTCCAAAAGAGTTATTGAAAAATGCGGTTTTAAATATTATAAAGAAGAAAAAAGGGAAGCTAAACTGATTGGAAAGACCTATCGAACATTGCTTTACATTTTAGAAAAAGAAGATTATATAGATATAGATTACTTGCAATAACTTTATTATTATATAATGCACAGTCAATTTGGAGATTAATTAATTATTACAAAATATTTATATTAAATAAATATCTTATCGAGATATAAAACGGCCTGACGATAAGACTTTTGGCGGAAAAACACAGTATTTATTATATGAATAATTCTTTTTTTCTTTTTGATGTTGACTTTTTCTTTGAAAAAACATAATTGTCATAATCGGTAATATATGATACAATAAAAAACGAGACAGAGGAAGAGAATGAATGATAATTTTAAAAAGGAAATAGTAAACGCCATTCAACAAAACGATGAATGTGCTTTGGAAGAAGTATTTGAAAAGATATATTACCAATATTGTGATTTGATTCATTATATTTCTCTAAGAATCGTGAAAAGAGTAGAAGTAGCGGAAGATATTACCCAAGAAGTGTTTATGCGTTTTTTTAATAATATCAAAACAACTCAGTTTCGAAATATTAAATATTGGTTGGTAACGGCGGCCAAAAATTCATCATTAAATTATATTAAGGCGAAGGATTATCAGGTTATATATGATGATACTGATTTTTTGTATCTTTATTCAAAGGAAAATAAAATAAAACCGATGATTGAAAGCCTCTATCAGGTTTTATCGGAAGATGAAATTGATATTATTATTATGCATTTGGTATTTAAATGTACTTTTCGGGAAATAGCCGCCGATAAGGAAGTATCCGTTAATGTCATAAAAGGCCGTTATCGACGTGCCATTAAGAAATATAAAAAATTTTACAATTAATTCGACCCTTTTTGGGTCCTTTTTTGTCTTATTAGGTGAGAAGAAGGTGATTTCTTTGAAAAGCAAACATTTAAAAGAACAATTATCACAGTTATTGATCAGAGAAAACAATAATGGCTTTGAAATAATTAGGGAAAAAATCGACTATCGTAATATCATTGAATTCAATCAAAATATCCGGGCTAACCGGCTGGCAATTTTTACTAAATTGGCGATGATTATGGTTTGTCTTTTAATCATCTTTATCTCATTACCCCGGGAAAATAAAAATGATCAAATTTCTGCTTATGAAATTGTTCATGGAAGTCAAATTACCGAACTAAACACATATGTAATCCCGTCGGCTCATTACATTGATAAAGTTATCGAAGCTCCGAATATTGAAGAACGAATCGATCGGTTTATTGCCGATAAGACTTATAATTTTTATGAAATTAAATATTTTGAAGCCGCTAGCCAATCCTATATAGTCGGATATCTGAAAAAACAATCCTATGAGGATTTAATTTCCGGAAACAGTATTAATATTGAAGGTATCGATGTCGCCTTTAATACTCAAATTATCGACGGTCTCTTATATTTTGCCTATTTACAGAACCGCCCTGACCTCAAATCGATTGTTTGGGTTGAGTTTCAAAGCCGAAATCAAATCCCATCGAAGATAGATGATTATATTCCGATTATTGTATTTTGCGGGAAACCGGTTGTTATTACTGATTTGGATAATTATCAAACCCAAGAAATGGTATCTTATTTTGTTTATCGTTTTATTTATAATACCGATTCCGAATATTTAATTTCAATCCAATATAATGAAAAAATGGATAATATCTATTTAAATCGTAAGGAACTAATCGGTTTTAAACTTACCGATGACCTCCGTCTTCACCACGTATTTAACACAATCAATCAAGAGTATTTCTATAATTATATTGATCAAGACAATTATGCAATTCCGATTAAAAGATTCGATTCCCGATATGCTGTAAATGTATCAATTCAATCTTTAGGAAAATACGCAGGATTGTGGTCAGAACTGCATTCTGAGGATTCATGTACATATGAAAACGAAATAGAATACCTATGGTACGATGCCTTGATTCAAAAAATTTATTCTCTTCGTGAGGTGAACAGTTCACAATAATAAATAAAAACCTAAGTTGAAAGAGTAACAATAGATGATGTCTGGATTTTATACTATTATGGTGAAGATAATAATGCTTTTGTTGTAATGATGAATGGTAAATATATTGGTTATTTATGTGTGATGTAGAAAGCGGATCGGCTGCATAAAATCAAAATAAAGATTATATATTAAATTTTGATTATAGCTACTTTTAATATAAAAAAAATAAAGGAAAGTTGGAACAATGGTTAAAAACATTTTAAAATTAGGGATAGTTCTATTACTTATGTTTTCTGTTGCAAGTCTTGTCGCTTGTGAAACATTCGACCTTAAGGAATACAAGGTAGAAGCTAAGAGCGAACTTGACATTTATTTAGAGAGCAAGGGTAATGAGCACTTAGGTAACTGGGAGACGATACTTGAAGTTGTAGAAAACAGCAAACAAGCTATAGATGATGCAACAAGTAAGCCTACAGTTGATGCTGCTGTGGAAAAAGCAAAAGAGACGATTAATGAGATGGTAGTAGATGACATTGTTTTGCAGGTTAAGCAAACCTATGTTGATAGATTTCTAAAAGATAAACACCCGGAAGCAACGGTAGCCGATGTCATAGTCACTAGATACCTTGGCACATACAATGGTAGTTTTGTCGCTGTACTAAATGATGAGTTTAACAAGTATTTTACAGAATATGTAGTAGAATGCAAATATGAGGGCTTTAATTTTTCGTATTCCAACGGATATCCAATTCGCGTTTGGAATAGTGGAAAGTTTTGTGATATCCCGTATGCATTTATGCAAGAATTGTTGACAAGAGAAAATTTGCAAATTATCGCCAATCTTTATAAAGGCGAGGAAGAAAAAGAAATAGTAACCCAAGATAAACAGGAAGTATCATTTTCTTTAGACAAGGGCTTAAATTGGCAAACCGCTGACAACTATTTAACAGAATTTGATGTTTGGAATGTTAACTTTAATGAAGAAGTTCCTGGGATGGTATTCTTTTATGCCACTTCATATGAACAACTATTAGAAAAAGTTGAAAAGCATAAAAAAACTACATTTTATTCCTATCAATACTTGGATAATGAGGGTTGGAACCGACTATTGGCTACTTATAATGAAGAATATTTTGAGGATAATATTTTACTGTTTTATTATAAATATGAACCCAACATATCAAAAAATTATGTATACAATGTAGTAATCAAAGACAATTCACTAAACTTAAATATCAATCGTTTTGAGGGAATGGCCACAGCTTTAAGTTCTTGGCTTCATATCGTTACCGTTAAAAAAGAAAATATAGAAAACATTACTGATTTTAATGTTGTTGTTAGGACGGTATCCGAATTACGATCATGTATTACTTTATCACCGAATGATGAATATATGCGAAATATATATGTTCATGGTTTAAGTACGTCTGATTTCCCCGGTTTAAATAATCTCAAATCTGTGAATGTGTGGACTTGGGGTGTAAAGATTGATATTAAATTCAATGAAACAATTTCCGCGGATCGATTAGATCGTATTGTAACTATTCTTAAAACATCTGAAAACATACGTTCTGTTGGTTATACTAGTAATACATGGATTAGAGTAACCATTGACAATAAATTTTTTGATAAATACATAGATAATACATTAACGCTAGATGATGTTTTAGAAGACAAAATAGAAAATAGTAATAAATTTACGATAGATATCCTAAAATTTACTCCAATTGCAATAATAACTCTTGAGATGGAACAATATGGTAAGGATCATGCCGAAGCGATGATTGCACAACTAAAGGAGC
>JALOBF010000026.1 GCA_023228385.1 Bacilli bacterium | reverse complement strand
CTGTGATAAAAACTCGCGGTCTTTTAGTACCACCTCATTAATATCACCAACAAAAGAACCGTCGACCAAAACATCACCGACCGGGATTTTATCGCCTTTCGCAGCAAGTTCTCCGTCAACAAAACTGACAATTTCCCCATTCCCAATCAATATTACGTTTTCTTTGCGGAAACCAGCCTCAAGTGCAATATCATATTGTTGACATTGATGCCGATATTCTCCGTTGATTGGAATTACATATTTGGGTTTCAGCATCGCATATAAAAGTTTTAAATCTTCACTGTTGGCATGAGAGCTTTGAAGGATATCTTTGGGAATAATTGTAACTTTTGCATCAAGCCGATGAAGCAGGCCGATGACCTTTTGCGCCAGACGCTCGGTTCCGGTCCGCGGTTCGGAAATAACAACGATATGGTCGCGGTTGGTTATTTCAATCAATCGGTCCTGTCCGGTACTCATTCTTTGCAAATTATAATAGGGTTCATGCCGATTCCCGGTAACGATAACAACCAAGTCCTCTTCATCATTTTTGTTATCATCGGTAATATATTTTAAATTAACAAGCCGATCCGACGGAATATTAAGATAGTCATTTTTTAAAGCAATGTTAATCGTTTTTTGCGCTTTTTTACCGATGATTGCAATTCGTCGCTTCTTTTCGACACTGATATTGATGATTTTTTGAATGCGCTGCAAATCATCGGAAAACATCGAAAATATAACTCTTTTTGCCGATTGAAGAATATCGTTAATATGATGAACTAAAATATAGTCGTTGGTTACGCGATTAAGATTACCGGCGCCGAGACTTTCGGAAAACAAGGCCAAGACCCCGCCTTGGGCCGTCTCAACAATCTTCTGATAAGATGTCTGATAACGGCGGTCATTATTATGGGTAAAAGAAAAATCCGGAGCATAAACCAAAGCACCGTTTTCGGTCATAATGGTAATGCCGAAGGTTTCGGGAACGCTATGGCTTAAGGCAAAAAAATGAACCTTGATATTCCCAAAAAAGAGAATCTTATCATCAGTTACCCGGTAAAGCCGGTAATCCTCAACCGGCATTCCCGCATCCACAAGCGCCAGTTCGGCTAAAGCCATTGTAAACCGGGAACCAAAAACGGCGGTATTAATCTTTTTCAACAATTCCGGCAAAGCTCCGATATGATCTTCATGACCATGAGAAAGGAATATTCCCTGAATACGTTCTTTATTTTTAATTAAATAAGAGATATCGGGAATAACGGCATCGATACCGTATAAATCAAAACTGGGGAATTTAAGTCCGCAATCCAAAATAAAAATTTTATCGTCAACATCGACAATATATATATTTTTACCGCTTTCCCCTAATCCGCCTAAAGCAAAAAATTTAATTACACTCATCGTATCACCTATCAATATTATACATATTCTTGGCCGTATTTACAATCATTTTTATTCAAGACTATCGAGTAACGCATTATAAATGTCAGGGTGATGTTTTGTGATATTAGTTGGCTTATAATTCTCATCCAGCCAAACAAGTGTTGTAAAACCGGTATTAATCAACTCATCCTTCTCATTATAAAGTTCATATTCAAACACAAGGCGAACGCCGGTTACGGTTTTAAGTTTGGTTATTAATTTCAACTCTTCGCCGTAATGGGTTGATTTATGATATTTTACATTTAATTCAATCAAAGCTTGACTTACTTTGCGCTTTTCGATTTCATGATAAGGCATACCCAACGCTTTACAAAAATCGGTACGGCCGCATTCATACCAAATCGGATAAACCGAATGATGAATAATCCCCATTTTATCGGTTTCCTGATAACGGGGAACAATTTTGGTAATAACACGCATCTTGACACCTCTTAATTTTTTTATTATATAACAAGTATATCACTTTTTCTAAAAAAAATCAGCAAATAAAAAACTAATGTGGGAAAAATAAAGATTTTGGTTAAGGATTATTACCGCATTTTTGATGATAAATAACCCCGATAAACCCCAAATATAAAAACAGAGTTAATTATGATTATTACTGAAGCAAATCAAATTTAACCCTGTTTTTTTTATAATTAAATCGATTACTTGATTATAAAAGAAGAACAAAAAGTGTCTTTTGTGGAAAGGGCACGGCTGCCGCCGATCTTAATGTCTTTTGCATAACAAACCTGGTAAAGGTTATACTTACAGTTTATCGCTTCACAATAAACCGGCATATGATAATTGATTTCACCGATACTGCCGATTTCAATTTGATATAAAAAATCATTTTTATCATTCGGCATCTTCCGGTGATAACTGTGGCAGCGGGTTTCCGCTTCATCTAACGCTGTCGGTCCTTTTACAACAATGCTGCTTCGCGTGCAATTATTATTCTGAAAAAAAATACAACTATTAACATCACATTTAAGTCTGGGCATTATTAACCTCCTGTCTTTTCGTTTTGATAGGGATAGCGTATTAATATTTTCAGTAATCTTTTAAAATTAAAGGGAACCAGAGGATATAAATAGGGTTTCTTCACACTCTTTAATCGGCAAAGATAAATAAACCAAAATAAGGCGGCCATAATAAGGCCCCAATAACCGAACACAAAAACCGAAAAAATAAAAAATAACTTCGATATTTTATTGGCCAGTCCCAATTCATAACTGGGGGTAACATAAGTGCCGATGGCGCTAAGTGCCACCAAAAGCACGGTTTGAATCGCAAATAGCCCGACCGCAACGGCAATGTCACCAAGCAGGATACCGGCAATCAACCCCATTGCTGTCGACAAAGCATTCGGAGTATGAATCGAAGCCATCCGTAAAAACTCAACCCCCACTTCCGCCGCTAATACTTGTAAATATATATTGATCGTAACCGCTTGATTCGGAGCTAAAACCGATAAAATACCGCTTAACGCTCCCGCTTTTACAAGTGCCAGCCAAATCGGGGTTAAAAAAAGCGAAACCAATATCCCGAAATAACGAATCAGGCGTAAATATGTTCCGGCCAGCGGCGTTTGGCGGTACTCTTCGGTATGCTGGATATGATCGGCAAAGGTCGCCGGGGCCAAAATAACACTCGGTGATGTATCAACAAACAGGGCAAACATTCCCTGATACAAATGGACCGCGACCGTATCGGCACGTTCCGTATACCGAACCAAGGGATAGGGATTAAAGCGCTGATGGATTAATAATTCTTCCAAAGCTTTATCGGCCATAATCAAATGTTCAACCTTAACTTGATGCAGTTTATCTTTGATATATTGAAGCGTATCCTCCGGACAGATATCCTTTATATAACTTAAACAAACCGAAGTCGGACTTGCTTTCCCAATTTTATATATTTCATTGCGAAGTTTCGGATCTTTAATCCGCCGGCGCACCAGAGTTACATTAGTATGAAAATTTTCGGTAAATCCGTCATGGGCCCCGCGAATAACTTTTTCCATATCGGGCTCATCGATGGAACGCGTCGGATAACTGCGAACATCAACCGATAAAACTTGATTGTAACCTTCAAAAATCAATAAAAGCATACCGTTTAGTATTTCAAAAAACACTTCGGATAAATCATTAATAACCGTTACGGCATGATGAGAAATATTATCTTTAATTAAATCAAAAGAATAATCTCGTTCCCGGGGAATACTTAGGATACTTTCAATAATTTTAATTGCCTGCAGACCGTCAGCCAGACCGGAAAGATAATAAATATTGATTTGCTTGCTAAATACTTTAATTTCGCGAACCTCAACATCATAAGATTCGCCGATTCCCAGTTCTTTTTCCAAATGACTGATAAAACCGATAAAATCGGAAGCGATATTCATTTTTTCTATCCTTTCGGCCGAAAAATTAAAGCGATAAAAAAGGCAAATATAATTGAGGCGGCGATGCCGGCGGCCGTTAAATTGAAAATTCCGGTTAAGATGCCAATATACCCGACCTGCTCCGCCTTTTCCAATGCACTATGAACAAGCGAATGACCAAACGAAGAAATCGGCATCGTTGCTCCCGCTCCCGCTTTTTCTACCAGTTTATCATAAAGACCGAAAGTATCAAACATGGCACCCAAACTAACAAAAAGCGAGGTAATATAAATCGGAACAAGTTTGAAAACATCAAGAATAATCTGACCGAGGGCACAAATGGTACCGCCGACTAAAAACGCCATCAAATATATCATCTATTCACCAATCCTTTCTATTACTGCGGCATGGGCAATACCGGGAATTGTTTCTTTTTGGGCGACAATCACCGGATTGAGCAATGCACCGGTGGCCACAACCAATATTTTTTTATAGGTTTTATCCCGCAATTTAGACAACAGATATCCGTAAGTAACCGCCGCACAACAACCGCAACCCGATCCTCCGGCAAAAACCTCTTGCTGAAAACGGTCATAAAGCAAGAGACCGCAATCGTTATAACGGTCGGTAATATCAATATTTATTTCCTTAAATAACTTAATTAACATAGCTTTGCCGTAATAAGATAAATCACCGGTAACAATTAAATCATAATCTTCCGGTTTGGTATTAAAATCACGAAAATGTGCTTCGATTGTACTAAACGCTGCCGGCGCCATCGCCCGCCCCAAATCAAGCGGGTCGTTTAATTTCGCATCAATCACCATTCCTAAGGTAACGCCGGATAAGCGTAAATCAGTAGCGTTATCACATAATAAAATAACACCGGCCGCCGTCGAAGTAAAAGTAAGAGTATCCGGCTTTTGCCCTCCGTATTCGGTCGGATAACGGAATTGTCGTTCCGAGGTGGCATTATGCGATGAGGTCCCGGCTAAAACACGATTAAATGAACCGCCGTTAATCATGCCGGCACCGATAATCAAGCCTTCAACACTGGTACTGCAGGCGCCAAAAACACCCAGGTAAGGAATATCGTAATCACGCATAACATAATTGCCGATAATAATTTGGTTGTTTAAATCACCGCCGATAAAACAATCAATCTCGCCGCTGCCGATATTATTCTTGGTAAGACAATTTTCAATCGCATCGCGCATCAGTTGCATTTCTGCTTTTTCCCAAGTCTTGGCTCCGCAATATAAATCATCGTAAGTTTGGTCGAAGTAACTCCCTAAAGGTCCTAGCTTTTCTTTCGGTCCGGTTGCAACCGCGGCTTGTCCAAGATAAACATGATCAAAAACAATACTTTGTTTCCCTAATTTCATAATTATATCCCCAAAAGATATCGAATCGTACCAAAAACAAACGCGCTGATAACGCCAACCACGATAACGCTGCCGGCAACTTTAAACATATTGGTAAAAACACCAAGGATAACGCCTTCGCTTTTTGATTCCAAAGCGGCACTTGTCATCGAATTGGCAAAACCGGTAATCGGTATAATTGTGCCGGCTCCGGCAAATTGACCGATTTTATCATAGATACCGAGACCGGTTAAAAACGATCCGAAAAACACCATAATAGCAATGCCGACACTATTGGCCATTGTTTTATCTAACGCAAATTGCTTTTTTAATATTTCAATAATGATCTGAGCAACAAGACAAATAAGTCCGCCGACCAAAAAAGCTTTTATCATGTTTAGAAGAACTTTTCTTTTCGGCTTAGTTTCCTTTTTTACTTTTTCAATTGCTCCTTTCATTTCATTATTCATTTTTAAACACTCCTTTAATGCTATTGTTTGTTTTTTATTCCTATTTATACAAAAAAAACTATCGCTTACCGATAGTTTTTTGCCGTTTTCTTTGCCTGATAAACAATAATATTTGAATAATAATCGTCGGGGCTACCGCAAATAAAAACATATGAAATATTTGAATATCAGTCAACCGATAAGTATCAAAAATACTTTGTAAATAGGGGATGAAAAGGACCATGTTTATTAAAATCATACCAATGATAAAGGAAAAAATCATAGCTCGGTTTTTGACTTTGGTTCGAAACAGCAGTTTATTGCCCCGACAATTAAAACTGTGAAAAAGCCGGGCCATACAAAGAGTGCCAAACACGCAAGTTCGCGCCACATAGCGATCCGTGTCAAGACCGAGATAGTAAGCAAGTACGGTAAAAATTCCGATTAATATTCCTTCAAACAAAATAATACGCATGACCCGGCGGGAAAGTAACGGCTCATTTGTTTTCCGGGGCGGCTTCAACATTAAATCTTCCTCATTTTCTTCCATGCCGATAGCAATCGCCGGTAAACTGTCGGTCAATAAATTAATGAATAATAAATGAACCGGAGCAAAAGGAACCGGAAGCGACAAAAAACTGGTATAAAGAACGGTCAGCAAACCGGCGGCATTGCCGGAAAGCAAAAACATAATCGCATTTTGAATATTTTTATATATTTTTCGCCCGTTTCGAACGGCCTTTACAATTGTATAATAATTATCATCGGTAAGAATTATCGCCGCGGCATCCTTAGATACCTCGGTACCGCTTTTCCCCATCGCGATACCGATATTAGCCTGTCGAATTGCCGGTGCATCATTAACACCGTCGCCGATGAAGGCGACAATCGCACCGCTCTTTTGCCAGGCACCGACAATCCGGATTTTATGTTCGGGAGAAACCCGCGCATAAACCGCAATCGTTTTAATTTTTTCTTCCAACTCATTATCGCCTAGACTATCAAGTTCGCCGCCGGTAAGAGCCTGGTCATTCGGATCGCTTATCCCCAAATAATAGGCGATTGCCATTGCCGTATTTTGATGGTCACCGGTAATCATCACCGGTTTTATTCCGGCCTGAGTCGCTTCAAGAATCGCTTTTTTGGCTTCTTTTCGCGGGGGATCAATAATAGCGACAAAACCTAAAAATATTAAATTACTCTCATCAGAAAAAGTTATTTGCATATCATTATTTCTTATTGTATATTCCCGATAGGCAAAAGCAATTGTCCGATACCCTTTAGCGGTAAGGTGTTTATTGTTAATTTTTATATCGTAACGGTCGCCGCTGTTTAATCGTCTTGTTTTACCGTTCAATAATATAGAATCGGATTTCTCGAGAATAATTTCTACGCCTCCTTTTACCAACATCAAGTAATCGCCGTTGACTTGGTTAAGGGTGCTCATCATTTTTCGATTGGAATCAAAAGGAATTTCCGACAATCGCGGATATTTTTCATTTTCCCGATAAACATTGATTCTTAAACTTTTCACATAATCAAGTAAAGCAAGTTCAGTAGCATTAGCGGCATCGCGAGTAAGAAATACGGAATCATTGCATAAATAACAACACATTAATAAATAACGAGCAGTCTTATCGGCAGTATTAATTTCATTGGCCGGCAAGGGCCGCCCGACGATATAGGCCTGATCCACCACCATCCGATTTTGGGTAAGAGTGCCGGTTTTATCGGAACAAATCACATTAATACAGCCTAACCCTTCCACCGCACGCAATTCTTTTACAATCGCATTTTCCTCCGCCATTTTTTGTGTTCCGATGGCAAGAACAATGGTAACAATTGAACTTAGAGCCTCCGGAATCGCCGCTACCGCTAAAGCGACCGCAAACATTAATGCATCGATCAAAGCAACATGACGGTATAGGGATATTCCAAAAATAATTAAACAAATAATTATTATCCAAATCGCCAGTTGCCGACTAAATTCATCGAGCGCAATTTGTAAAGGCGTTTTATGGGCTTCGGTTGCTTCCAGCAGCCGAGCAATCTTACCCAGTTCGGTCTCCATCCCGATTTTTGTAACCACCATCAACCCTTTCCCGGCGGTAACCAGCGACCCGGAAAACAACATATTTTTTTGATCAGCGAGCGGCATATCCGCTTTTTCAATAATGAGATCATTTTTTTCAATAGCCAATGATTCACCGGTTAATGAACTCTCGTTTACTTCCAAGGATTGACAGTAAATAATTCGTCCGTCAGCGCCAATAACATCGCCGGCTTTAATAACCACAATATCACCTATCGTAATTTCCGCGGACGAAATATCATATTCTTTCCCCGCTCTTACCACCCGCGCCATCGGACTAGAAAGTTTCCGCAGACTCCTTAAGGATTTTTCGGCTTTAATATGTTGATAAGTTCCCAGAGCGGCATTTAAAGTAATAACAAAAAAGATTACAATGGTACTTTCAATTTCTCCGGTAAAAAGCGATAAAATCGCGGCGATAATCAAAATAATCACTAATAAATCCTGAAACTGCTCAAAAAAAACCCGAGTGCGCGACTTGGTTGCTTTTTCTTCAAACTCGTTGCGACCATACTTTTTACCATTTTCACTAACTTGTTTTGTCGTCAGTCCGTCATAACCGACCCCGAAATATTCAAGCACCTGCTGTTTGGAAAGGTTATAAAAGCGGTTCATGGCGCCCCCTTTTTATTAAAAAGACTTTTAATATTGATAAATACTAAAAGTCGATATTTTAGTATGCCAATAGCTTAATGTCTGTCTACTGACATATTATATATATTAATAAAAGGGGTAATTTATACCTATAGATTCTTAGCGTTACCGTTAAAATTTTACCACATCAATTAAATGCCTTTTCCGAGTAAATAACTTCGTATTTTCTCTAAAGCCCGCGACTCAATACGCGAAATTTTGCTTTGGGATTCATTTTTCATTTTTGCAATTTCCGTTTGGGTGTAATTTTTGAAGTAACGTAAAATTATTATTTCCTGATCGATTCCTTGTAAACAATCAACCGCTTCATCAATCTGGGTCCGCCGGAGCTGAGCCGGAATTTCTTCTAACAATTCCCTTTCTTTATCTTCATTTTTAGAGCGACTTTGATTTAAAGAAACAATATCATAAAGATAATTGTACGCTAAAATCACATTTTCCCGAGTAACATTTAATCTTTTTGCAATTTCTTCCGGGGAGAAATGTTCATTTTTTTTAATTTCGCGGATAATCCGATACAATTCGCGATTTAACTTTATCAGTTGATTATCTCTTAACTCTTTTTTTATTTCACCAATTATATAATAAGTCGCATAAGTATTGAATTTAACACCCAAATTCGGATTGTATTTTTGCGCAGCATTAAAAAGGCCCATAAGACCGGCTTGCTTTAAATCTTCCTTGCTGATAAAACCGTAATTCATCCGATTAACAATCTTTTCAACAAGCTCAAGATTTTTTTCAAACAGCATCATACTCAATATTTTTAACGGCGATAATCGTTGTTCCTTCTCCCGGGGTCGACAGTACGGTTAGCTCGTCAGAAAAAATATCCATTATCGTAAATCCCAGTCCGGACCTTTCTTCAAATTCACGGGTTGAATATAAAGGTTCGCGCGCTTTTTCAATATCTTCAATTCCCGTTCCCGTATCGACAACCTTAATTATTAACTTATCATCAACTATTTCAAGACTCATATAAACCAATTCTTCTTCATTGCTTAAATATCCGTGAACGATGCAATTGGTTACGGCTTCGGAAATAATCGTCTTAATTTCATTGACAATATTTAACCGTAAATCATGTTCTAACAAAAAACCGGCGGCGGCCGCCCGGGCAAAAACAACATTACGCAGTTTGGCACTAAATTTCATTTCCACAAAGTTTCTCATTATGCAACCCCCAAAAATTTATCTACTTCTTCCTCATCGTTTTTAATTATGCAGATGCGGTGTAAACCCGATAAATAAACTAAACGATAAATATGTTCATTCATCGAACACAATAAAACGGCTCCATTCACCTTTTTTAACCGATTAAACCGGCCGATAATAAACCCAACACCACTGCTATCCATAAATTCGAGTTGTTCGCAGTTGATAACTAAATATCGGATTTGGTATTTTTCAATCAGTTCTACAATCCTGGTTCGTAATCCGTCAACGGTATACTGATCCAGTTCGCCGTCCAATCTAACGTATAAAACCCATTTTTTGATGACGATTTGTACGTTCAGCACCAATATTTTACCTCCTCCTCAATTATAATAATTTTACCTTTTTAAATGTTTTTTCTCAAGAATTTTTTAAAAAATATCATTATAAAATTAAAAACAGTGTAAACATCAGTTCTTTTTTTAGTTTTTTATTTAATAATATAGTAATTTTTAAGATATTATGTTTGTTTTTGATTAATTAAATAAAATATAAAATATAGTTGTTAATTTATTTTATCATGATATTAATTTTATTAATTTATATATTAATATATTTAACTTTATCATTGACATTATTATTATCCTATTATATAATATAGGCAGTTTAATGAATAATGTGAGGGAAAGAATATAAAAAACTTATTATTCGAAAGAAAAAAGCAATTCTTTTTATATTTATTTGCCTGCTTTTTTCCGGTTATAAACGATTTGTTGCGGATCGGCATTCTCGGCCTCTTAACGCAGTCAATTCAAGTAAGCGAAATGACATTTTTTATTAAAGTTGTAATCATGACCCTTATTTATATACCAATAAGTTTTCTCCTGCAAATATCATCAAGAATGTTACGGATTAAATATATGCGCAATACAATTTTTGATTTTAGAATAGCGGCGTTCGATAAAATAATGAATACTTCGTACCACGAATTTAATATGAAATCAAAAGAAATATATATTTCAAATTTAGTCAACGATATTAATATTTTTGAAAAGGATTTCTTTATTAATCTTCTTAACGTTATTTTTCGCGGAGGGATTTATTTCATATCGCTAATAATTGCTATGTTTATTGATTGGAAATTGGGGCTTGCCTTATTTGCGATTTCGGTGATGGTTTTTTATCTGGCTAAGGGTTTCAGTAAAAAAACCGAACGATTACAAAAAGAAGTTTCTGCCGTCAATGAAAAAATGACAGTGAATATCGCTAATGTCTTTAACGGATTGGAAATTATTAAATTGAATAATATTGAAGAAAGATTTTTATTAAATAGCAATCGAGTAGTCGAAGATGTTGAAATCAGCAAATTCAACTTCCGCTTTTTTACGGCCGGTCAGCGGAACTTAACAAGCTTGATCGGATTGGCAACCGTCCTCGGATTACTGCTTTATTTAGTAATTAAAATCCAAAACGGGATGGACTATGGGATTGCCATGGTTTTGGTAATGCTCACCGATAATATAACTTTATCTTTACCCGATATCTTTCCGCGCCTTAACGTCATTAAATCATCCAATGCCATTTACAAAAAAATCACAGCAGCGGAAAAAGAAAACACTATAATCGAAAAGCCCAATGCTTTTCGGTTTGAAAAAGAAATTCGCGTCGAAAACCTGAATTTCAGTTTGGACGAGAAGCCAATCTTCTCTAATCTTTCTTTATCAATCCAAAAAGGGAAAAAATATCTGATAAAAGGGCCAAGCGGAATCGG
Source organism: Bacilli bacterium (assembly GCA_023228385.1). GTDB lineage: Bacteria > Bacillota_I > Bacilli_A > ML615J-28 > CAG-698 > UBA3946. Next base: position 2,807 of record JALOBF010000026.1, on the reverse strand, counting down.
AAAGTCAACCCTAATCAAATTGCTTGCTATGATTTATGAAAATTATCAAGGCGATATTGCCGTTGATGGGGTTGATTATCGTTCAATCAACGAAAAGTCATTTAACAACGCTATCGCTTTTGTTTATCAAGATGTCTTTTTATTTGAAGATACGATTAAAAACAATATCGCATTATATAAAGACTTATCACCGGCTGATCTTAACAAAGCGGTTGATAAAGCCGGACTTCATATGTTTATCAAAGATAAAGAAAACGGCATCGATACCGTAATAACCGAAAACGGGAAAAACTTATCCGGCGGCGAAAGACAAAGAATCTCAATCGCCCGGGCGATCGCCAAAGATGCGGCCATCATATTTATTGACGAAGGTACTTCGTCATTAAATGAAGAATTGGGGCGGGAAATCGAAAAAACCTTTTTATCGCTTGCGGGGACGGTTATTAATGTCAGCCATCGTTATTATCACGGCATAAGCGAAAACTATGATTATGTCTTGGAAATAAAAAACGGGAAAATCAACATGTATCCAGGCAACGTATATTTCGCAACGGAGGTTAATTATGTTTAAAATATTAAAACCATTTATTTTCCTTTTGCTTCTGCTGTTGTTAAGTGCGGCCATATACGTTATTCTTGATGTTTTTATATCGCTAAAAATCAAGGAAATTATTGATACCGCAATCGGAACCGAGGTAATCGACAATTTTAAAAAACCTACCCTTTATTTTTTAATCCTGCTCTTGCTTTATTTTCCGGGATTGTTATTAAATAACTATTTAAGGAATCGTTTTATATGGAAGTGTATGGGCGGTTTAAGAAAAAAATACGTTCAACGGGTTTTTAAAAAGAATATTAATGAATTTCAAAAAGAAAATAACGCTACCTATATGTCGGCACTTACTAATGATTTTAATCAAATCGAGAAAAATTATCTTGAACCGTTAACCGATCTTATTGCCGCAATTGCCAACTTTATCGCCGGAATATTTTTGATTACGGTGGTAAGCCCCTTAGTTCTGCTGATAATTGCCGTTATTATGATTATCAACCTGACCGTCAGCATCCTGGCAGCAAAGCCGCTAAATCGGCATAACAAAGAACGAAGTGCCATGTTTTCTGATTATACGGTTTATATAAAGGAAATACTATCAGCTTTTCATATAATTAAAACCAATGATCTAGATGATCGTGTTCGCCGTAACTTTCAAGTCAAAAGCGAACAAATACAAAATAAAGGTTACCTAATCGACAAAATTATATCTTATGTTTCAGCTATCCAACAAGCCAATTTCTCATTTACTTTCTTAGGCCTTTATATTGCTGTTGTTTACCTTGATATTAAGGGTATTATTTCCTTTGGCGGCGTTATTTTAATTATAAATTCCATCGACAAACTAATTTGGCCGGTATATGCCGCCAGCGAAGCTTTTCCAAAAATGTTTTCGGTTAAATCATTATATGATAAAATCGAAAAATCTCTGCTTAACCAAAACGAATATACGGAAACCCTTGACTATTCCGGTTTAAATCAAGAAATTACATTGAGAAATGTGAAATTCAGTTACGAAGACAATGTTATTTTAGATAATGTTTCACTTCAGTTTAAAAAAGGAGGGAAATATCTGATTGTCGGTCCTTCTGGCGGCGGCAAATCAACCTTATTGCGTTTATTAAGGAAATATTTCAATCCTCAATCCGGCGAAATCTTAATCGATAATGTTCCGCTTAAAGATATTCAAAAAGATCAATACTTTGCCAATATCGCCAATATCGAACAAAACATCTTTGTTTTTGAAGATACCGTCCGCAATAACCTAACCCTTTATAAAAATTACACTGAAAATGAAATTACCAATGCTTTAAAACAAGCCGGCCTTACCGATTTTATCAGGGGATTACCGCAAGGATTGGATACTGTTATTTATGATAACGGTAAAAATATATCCGGCGGTGAACGCAGCCGCATCGCCATCGCCCGGGGTTTGCTTAATAAAGCCGATATTTTATTGCTCGATGAACCCTTTGCCCATCTAGACAGTGAAACGGCAAAAGAAATTGAAAAAAGCATTTTGGATTTACCGAATGTCACCGTTATAAATGTAAGTCATATTGTCTTTAAAGAAAACAAAGACGGTTATAATCAATGTTTTCTTGTAAAAAACAAACAAGTTATAGCCGTTTAACCGCTATTATCCGCTTTTTAATTATCATCTTTTCCTTTCAAAAAGCATATTTATATAAAGGAAGGGAGAAATAAAATGTTCGATAATTTCAGCAACTTTATGGCAGCGGGACTGCCGATTATTGGCTTTTTAGCTTTTGTTGTTTCCGTAATTACCGAAGTGATTAAAGAAACTAAAGTGTTTAAAAAAATACCGACCGATTTAGTGGTAATCGTTCTTTCGGTTTTCCTCTCAACAATATCCTATTTTGCCCTATGTGAAATAAATAAAATAACTGTTATCTGGTATGAAATAATCGGAGCGGTTATCAGCGGTTTTTTTGTTGCTTTTGTCGCCATGTTTGGTTGGTCCAAACTAAAAGCCTTGTTTATCCGGTTTAAAAATCGGCAAAAAGAAGAACAATAATTATTTTAAAACACAAATACAAATTTAAAAGCCATAGATAATAATCTGATATCTATGGCTTTGTTTTTATTTAAGAAGTAAGATTAAATTTCCTCAATTATGATTTGTAAGCCGGTTTCCCAAGAAGTTTTATCTTTAAGATTAATTCCGACCGTTAAGGCAACGTCTTCAACCCGCATCCGACCGGTTGCCCTAAAGAGTTCGTTAATCTTTACA
>JALOBF010000025.1 GCA_023228385.1 Bacilli bacterium | reverse complement strand
ATGTTTTGACCGCCGAAGACGGCAAGTTAGATCCGAAAGCCACCGTAAAGGTTTATCCCGCCGGGACAAAAATGCAATTTTCGAATGTATTGCTCGCTAATGATGCAAAATTACCGAAACCGGTTAAAAAGAATTATGCTTTTGCCGGTTGGTATGGTAATGCTGATTTTACGGGCGAACCCGTTACAAAAGCAACAACTGATGCTACATTGTATGCCAAATGGGCTGAAGTTTGCTATATTTTCTATGCTCTAGACGGTGGGGTTAACGATCCTCTTAACCCAGTAACTTATAGTGAATTAGATTTCCCGCTTACTCTTATTGACCCAACAAAAGAAGGATATGACTTCATTGGTTGGTTTTTGGATTCCGGATTTTCCGGTGAACCGCTTGAAGCATTAGAGGGTGTTAAGGGTAATGTTACATTATATGCGAAATGGGAATACAAAGTCACCTTTATGGATGATGCGACTTTAGTATTAATCCAAAAGGTAAAACATGAAGGTTTATTAACTCGTCCTGATGATTTAGAAAAAGAAGGCTATGTTTTCTTAGGCTGGTTCGTTGATTTAGAAGACGAGGTTTCGTTTGATTTCGCAACCCTTGTTACAAGTGACTTAGTTTTATATGCCAAGTGGGGAGAAATTATTCCAACGGAAGTAGATTGGGAAGCCCAATACAATGAATCTTTAGGCAAATGGTATATTAAAGTTACTCCGGAAAACGAGTCTTTAGATCAAGATACGATTAAATCAATTGAGGTCGTAATGGAAGCCGGCGAACTGCTTGATACGCCAAGAGCCCTTACTCCGGATACCGATTCCGTACTTTGGTTTAGTGTTGCCGGTAAAAGCGGCTTACCGATTATTAAGGCCGACGGAAAATATATTTATCATGTTGTAAAAAAAGATGATTCTGATTACTTTTTAACTTTTGAATACAAAAACGAACTTGTTATCGGATTACCCGAACCCTTAGCTGCTGATATTGATTACAAAGCAGTTTGGAACGGTGACAGAGAAAGATGGTATATTAAAGTAAGTGTTGCCGACGAATTATTAAATGCCGCTTCGATTAAAGCAATTTCAAAAATTATGGAAGCCGGCGAATATGTTGCTCCGGTTGAACTTACTCCAGATGTTGATACCGTACTATGGTTTAGTGTTGCCGGTAAAAACGGCTTGCCAATCTTAAAGGAAGCCGGAAAATATATGTATGAAGTTACTCGTCAGGATGATACAGTCTATGTCTTTACGTTTGATTATGATCCTGAAGAGGTTTTAGATTTACCTGATATAATTGACGCCACTGTTGATTATAACGCAGTGTGGAATGCAACATTAGAAAGATGGTTTGTAAAGGTAAGTCTGGATGAAGATTTAGACAAAGATACAATTGCCAGAATCGCTAAGGTTATGGCTGCCGGTGAATATGTTGCTCCGGTTGAACTTGTCCCTAATACCGATACCGTACTTTGGTTTGGTGTTGCCAATATTGAAGCTGATCTTGCATATCGCGCTGCTGGACGTTATCTCTTTGAAGTTGAAAGAAAAGCAGACGAATCAGTTTATGTGTTTGGATTTACCTACAATCCGGAAGAAGTAAAAGGGCTTGAACATATAATTGAATTCGAACCCAAATTTGATCTCCAGTTACCGGTAGTTGAGTATACGCTTGAAAAATGGTTACAGTATGCCGATCCAGCGGGCGGCAACGATGTAGGTGCTTCTCGGGTTGAAGGCTTTGTCGTTATTCCCGATGCTTATGGTATTGCTGAACTTGCCGATGATGTAAAAATCTTTAACGGTGGTTATTGCGCTGTTTTAGATGCTGACCTTAAACCTAAATATTTCGTTGACCGTTGGGGTCGTGATTGGAATGCAACTGATGGTTGGGTAGTTCATGGAGCCGACCAAAATGAAGCATGGGCTTATGGTGTAAATCATTTTGCATCTTACTTTAAGCCTCATCTCGGCGAAGGTGATCTCTTACTGATGGCTTCGCAATACGGCAAAGGCTTACCTGGAGAAACAGGAACTTATCGTAACTATCTTGGAAATTTATTAATCTATGATTTAGGTAGTGTCACGGCTGATCATCGCGGCGTAAAACAGGAAGATTTAGTTAACCCTTCGGATGTTCAATTTATTATTAAGGAAAACCAGATTGGGGTTAAAGATTATCCGACTTATCTTACAATGAGAGCAGCCAAAGGTGATGTTATGACTAAGCCGGAAGATCCGATTAGAGAAGGATATCAATTTGTCGGTTGGTTTACCGATAAAGCTCTGACCGAAGAGTTTGATTTTGAACTTGAAGTTAACCAAAATTACAAACTCTATCCGAAATGGGATTTAATCGTTTATGAAGCGAAATTCCAGCTTAACGGCGGCACTCTTAAAATACCGATTTTCCAAACAAAGAAGGAAATGATTGATGCCTTCCTTAAAGACTTATACGATTTCATCAATCCTGAAGATGAACTCTCTGTATTTATGCACGGAGTGGATAAAACTGAAGGTTACGATGGAACATGGCATTCCAATGAAGAATATAAAACAAAGATTTATGCCGGACCCCGTCCGACTGAAGTTGATGAAGCTTACTTTATTTCTTCTGCAAAATATATGAATAAATGGTTACCGCTCTTTGATGTTGTGGACAAGTTTGTAAACGGCGTTAATAAGGATCAACATTTCTATAACGATACTTTTGTTGGTTTCTTGCGGATTAAAGTCTATGTAATGTCGACAAAACCATGGGGTTATGTTTCGGATGCTGTCTATAACTTATTCCCCCAAGAATATCTGCCGCTTAAATATTCAATTGAAAGTGCGAAACTTGTCTTACCAGTAGTGGAAAAAGACGGATGTTCTTTTGGCGGATGGTATGATAATCCTGAATTTACCGGTGATGCCTGGACTGAGATTCCCGCTAAATATCATGAACCGCTAGAGTTCCATGCAAAATGGGAGTTCTTAGGTACAGAGATCGAACCGGAAGTTGATTATAAGGCTGTCTATAATGAAGAACACAAAACATGGTATATTAAAGTAACGGTTCCGGGACTGTCCCTTGATATTGATACAATCAGTGTAATTACTGTGGTTAAAAAGGCGGGAGAATGGTTGGTAGAACCGATCGATCTAGTACCGGATACTGATACAGTATTATGGTTTGGTGTTTGTAAGGATGATTTAGATTTATCATATAAATCAGACGGTGAATATAAATACATCGTTATTAAAAAAGATGAAACATTATATAATTTTGCTTTCATCTATGATCATAAACTGGTTGACGATTTATATGACCGCTCATGCGCTGCTGCTGTTGATGCTTTGATTTCAGCATTACCTGAAGAGTTAACTCCAGAAGATAAAGCTGATGTTGAAGCCGCCAGAGTTGCATATGATGCTTTAACCGAAAGCCAAAAAGGTTTTATACAGAATTTAGCATATCTAGAGACTAAAGAAGCTGAACTTGCAGTTATAATAGCTGTTCATGAACCGACTTATCATCTAAATGAAGGCGAACGGTTACATCCTGTTTTTGCTGATAAAACGGCAATGATAGAAGCTTTCCTTAGTGATTTTTACGATTATGTTAAGCCTACTGAAAGTTTAACTGACTTTATGCATGGAGTTGGTAAGACTAGCGGTTATGATGGTCTTTGGCACACTGATACTTATGTTTTACAGTTATATAATAATAATGATAGAGAAAGCAATCCTGCAAAAAATAAATTTATCAATCAGCCAGAGTATAATAGTAAGTGGCTTCCGTTTTTTGACATGATGGAAGAATTTACTGTTACTGTAAATTCAAGTCAATCATTTTGGGGTAGCATTAAATGGGTAGGTAAACACCGAATCAAACAATACATTATGAATGTAAAACCTGCATCATATGTTACCGAAGAAACCATGAATATGATGCCGCCAGAATATTTATTAATTAAATATTCATTTGAAAGTGATGCTCTTCTTTTACCGACAGTGGTAAGAGAAGGATATGTCTTTGGCGGTTGGTATGATAATGCTGATTTTACCGGTGATGCATGGACTGAGATTCCCGCAGGTTATTATAAACCGCTAGACCTTTATGCAAAATGGTTAATGACTATTACTACAGTAAGAGGAGCAGATGTAGGCAATGAAGTGATTACAAAAGGTATTATAACGGCTCTGGTTGGCAACAACGCTTTTATCCAAGATGATGGTGCCGGAATTTATCTTTATTTAGGAGGCGATGCTTCATTTGCTGACAAATTAGTTATCGGCAATTTAGTTAAAGTAAAGGGTACACGCGCTGTATACAACAACTTAGTTCAAATCAGCAATTTGGCGGATATTGAAGTTTTAGCAACTGCTCAAGAATTACCGACCTCGGTTGAATTTGTTGATGAAGTTGAATTAGCCGATTTACTTGCTTTACAAGGCTCATTAGTTTCTGTCAAAGGATTTAAAATTAAGGCAATTCCTACTATTGGAACAGGTGCATACAGCGTTATTATTACCAATGATATAGTTGATATAACTATTAGGGTGGACTATAGCGTTGCGCCATTTGCTGAATTAAAGGCATTATTTAGTGTATTGGAAATTGGTGCTAATGTTGACTTTATCAATATTCCAGTCAGCCAATATAAAGAAGAAGTACAATTAATGTTAGGTTCATTAGACCAAATTGTTATTGATGAAGCTATTAAGATGGATGTTGTAAAAGCATTACTTGCTTTATTTGATGGTAAACAATTTGATATGGACTCATCTGTTGATCTTCCGTCAGAATTAATGGGAGTAACTATTGAATGGACAACTGATAATGAAGTTATTGACCTTGCAACCGGTGAGGTTGGTACAGTAACTAAGGATGCGGTTGTTAATTTAACCGCCAAACTTACTATTGGTGAGGTCCAAGACACTATCACTGTCGTTGTAACTGTTAAATTTTTAGATCCGACGCTCCTTTACTATACCGGATTTGAAGATGTTACAAAAACTAGTTATGCTGCTGGTGATATAACATCAAATGATATAACTTGGAACCTTGATGATGCTTTAATTGGAAACGCCGATAATGATAAAAAGGTAGGTACAAAGTCTGTTAGAATAAAAAATGGTGTTGTTACCATGAAAAGCAGTTTACAACAAGTAGCTAAATTGTCATTCCAATATGCTCGTTATAGTAAAGATGAAGGTACTCTTCTTGCTGTTGAGATATCTAAAGATGGCGAAAACTGGGTTGAAATTATGCCGGCGACGACTTCTCCTAATGAACTTACTGAGGTAGTATTGGAAATAGATTATGAAAGCGAAGCTTTAGTAACGGCTGGTATTACTGCAGAATCTGAGGTTAGATTCCGGTTTGTAAAAACAGGAACAAAGGACAAAAGAGTTAATCTTGATGAGGTTTATATTTATACTTTTTCATAAGGATGAAATGATTTTAATGTTATAGTTATTCAAAAAACAAGCGTTCTTTAACTTGTATAAGTTAATAAGGAACGCTTTTTTTTGATATTATATCAATATAATATTGAATGAAGATTTTAGTTATGATATAATTTTATATGTAAGCGTTTGTTAGGAAAGGAGATCAAATGAACAAATCAAACAATGTATTAAAGCTTTTATTTATTTTTTTGTTTATTGTTTTTAGTATTGCCTTAATCGGATGTGAAGATGCAGATAGGAAAGCAGCGACTGCGGTTGATGATACTATTGAAGCTCTTCCGGCAGCAGTTACATTGAATGATGAAACTGCAATTGTAGCAGCCCGTGATATGTTTGAAAAGTTGACTGAAACGCAAAAAGCGCTGGTTACTAAAATTGATGCTTTGGCAAGCAAGGAAATGGCTTTAACTGATTTGAAAGCGATAAAAGCGGTTGAAGATTTGATTAGTAATATTCCGGAGATAATAACCCTAAATGATGAGTCCAAAATTCAGACGGCACAAGTTGCTTATAATGCTTTAAAGTCATTGCTGAAAGGGGAAGTTTCTAATTATCAAAAATTAGTTCAAGCTAAGGAAGATTATGATGCTTTGGTTGCTTTAGAGGCGGCGATTCAGGCGGTGAAAGATTTGATTGATGAGTTGCCAGAAGTTGAAGATGTAACGCTATATGACGAAGAAGATATTAATGACGCAAAAGAAGCTTTTGAGGCTTTAGATTCACCCGAACAAAGTAAAGTTATTAATGCTGATAAATTAAATGCGGTTGTTGCAAAAATAGCGCAACTTAAAGTTGAAAAAGAAAATCGAGAGGCTGCTGAAGCCGTAGACCTTATTATTTCCAGATTACCGGTAAATGTTACTCTTAACGATAAAGAGGATGTTAGCGCCGCTAGAATTGCTTATGATGCCCTAACGGTTCCCCAACAAGAACTGGTAATAAGTTTAGATAAACTTATTGCCGCTGAAGAAAAAATTATTGATTTGGAGGCGGCTTTAGTTGTTATTAATTTAATTGCCGATTTACCAGCGGAACTAACATTAGATAATGAAAATGATGTTATCGCCGTCAGAACAGCTTATAATAGTTTATCTGAGGAAAGACAAGCATTAGTTGCCAATTATAATCTTTTACTCGCAAAAGAAAAAGAAATTATTATTTTGAAAAATCCTGATCTTGGCATTTTATACCCAATAATCGAACAAGTTCCGGAACAAATAATTGACGATTATGAATTACCGACCGCTGAAGGTGTTGTTTGGGCTTATAAAAACGGCGAAGACGAATCATTGTTTGATATAGAATCAGGAGAAATCTTAAAAACAACATTTGATACCGCCTATCGTATTATGGTTGTTACATATAATAAAACGTCGATTGAAGTTAAGGTTAACTTTGGCCTTATCCAAGAAGGTCTGATACCTATTTATTATGTCGGTGGTGCTGACACCGATAAACCGGAAGGCGGTAATAATTGGGATGGCCACGGAACTTGGGACAAACAATTAGAAAAGACCGGTTTTGGCGGTTATTTAATTGAGTACGGCGATAAAGTATATTTTATTTCCAAAGATGCGTTTATTCCTATTGCCGGCGAAGAAGGAAATAACCAAATTGACCGTAAAACATTAAGGCCATATGGATTTGAGGGGCAAGACTCGCTAAATAATAATGGTTTAATCAACGGTAATCCGTCTGAATATAAGGGAACGGGCGCACTATACTATAATTCTGGTGATGTTGCTATTAAATTTTATGGTTGTGATACATACGGTAGAGTAAATGCTGTATTTGCCGGATATGGAAAAATTGTATTCAGTAAACAGATTGACGGAACTTATAAAGTCGGTCCGATGATTCCCGAGCACGGTGGAACCAATGATCCGGGCAATACAAAAGGAACGGTCGAAGGTGATTATGTTATTACCCTTAATCCCGGTGATTATTTATGGACTCCTCATACATGGGAAGCCGACTATGGCAATATCGGATGGGGAACAAGGCTTTGCGGTACTCAAGGCGTTTTACAAGAAAATACTAATATTGTAATTAAGAAGTTTAAATATATTCAAGAGAACCAATAAATTAAGATATTAATTATTAATAAACTATTAATATTGTTAAAGCGATATAATTGGTTAAAATAAAAGCGTTCTTTAATTTGTCAAAAGCGAAAAGAGCGCTTTTTTAAAGCAATCAACCACAATAACAACATTATTTAAATTTCCGTTATTTATTGCATATATAAATCCGTTATGATATAATTAAAAAGGCATATCGCTATTAGGAGGTTTATTAGAATGAATGAGAAAAAATTTACTTTAATTGTTATCGGTGTAGGCGTTATTGCAATCCTCCTGGTTATTTTGTTGTCAATTCCTTGGGGCGGCGATAAAAAAGCCATTATGAAAGAATACGATAGCCTAGATCGTAAAGACCATGTATTTGTGTCAATTAATTATAAAGATCTTATGGAAAAAATCGAAAGAGGTGAAACCTTTCAAGTATATATTGGATCTAACGAAATTGAACATGCAAATCAATTTGTTTTTGAAACCAATAAACTGGCAAAACAGTTTAATGTGAAAACAGTATATTATTTAAGACTGAATAAATTATCTGATAATGAACTTACCAAAATTAAAATTGAATCAGATATGAATATATCTTTTCCAACTTTAATATATTGGGAAGGGGACGGCTTAGAAAAAAGCGTGTCCCATAATATTAGCAGTTTAAAAGATCTTAAGTTTTATGATCATAATTGGTTAACTCTTTTAACTGAATATTTTGAACAATGTTATGAAGAATAATAGGAGATTTTTATGAAGAAGCGTAAGGGGTTCATCCATCTCATTAAATGGGCAACACCCTATGTTCCGTTAATGATTGTTATTATCGCATGTACAATCATCAACCCGTTTTTGTACTCATATGTTCCTCAGTTCATAAAATATGTTGTGGATGTTATATTTCAAGGTTCGATAGAAGGAAGTACCACACTCCCTTCTTTTTTGATGAATTATTATAATTCAATAGCCGATAAATTAACAGCTGTAACGGTTGTGGGTATCAGTTTAGTTTTATTCCAATTGATACGAGGATCCATTATGTTTTTGGACGGATATAACAAAGGGAAATTTGCTGAAAACATCGCGTATGATATGAGAAACAAGTTATATTCTCATATTCAAGGCTTGTCTTATCAGTATCATAATAATGCCGACACCGGTGATTTAATTCAGCGTTGTACATCGGATGTTGATACGGTAAAAGGATTTTTAAGTTCACAATTGCCGCAGTTGCTATATATTATAACTTCTGTTGCGGCCGGCGCTTACCAAATGGCAAAAATCAATGTCGGAATTATGCTCGTCACTTCGGTTGTGCTGCCGCTAACATTAACTTTCTCAATATTTTATTTTAAGTATGTAAAGAAAAGATTTGAAGAAATTGAAGAAGTAGAAGCCGATATGACAACGGTGTTACAGGAAAATGTTAATGGTGTGCGGGTTGTGAAAGCTTTTAATAATGAAATTTATGAAGTGGAAAAATTCGAAAAAAGGAATGCTGCTTTTTGTAATAAAAACCGTAAACTAATTAATGCAATGGCTTATTACTGGGGCTTTTCCGATTTTCTCACTTTATTACAATATCTCGCAACTGTTAGTTATTCCATTTATTTAGCGGAAAAAGGATTTATCTCTACCGGCGATATTATTGTTTGCCTCATGTATATTGGTATGCTGGTTTGGCCAATCCGCGGATTGGGCCGCATTATCGGTGATTTTGGTAAAGCGACAGTGGCCGCCGCTCGGGTTAACGAAATCCTTGAAATCCCCAACGAATATGGGCATGACGGGACCCTTGAACCACCGATTTATGGTAATATCGAATTTAAGGATGTAACGTTTAAATTTGACGACAACGATAAACACTTACTAAACGGTATTAATTTTACTATTAATTCCGGTGAAACAGTCGCGATTATCGGAAAAACCGGAAGCGGAAAATCAACCATTGCCGGGATTTTGGTTCGTCTTTTGGCATATGACCAAGGAAGTATAAAAATCGACGGGGTTGAATTAAAAGATATTAGAAAGAATTGGATCAGAGAAAATATTGGTATCATTCTTCAAGATCCATTCCTTTATGCGACAAGTGTTTACGAAAATATTAAAATAGCAGCTAAGGAAATTGAACCGGAAAAAGTATATCAGGCGGCCCAAATTGCCGCGATTCATAAGGACATTATTAATTTTGAAGAAGGATATAACACATTGGTCGGTGAAAAAGGTGTTACTTTATCAGGCGGACAAAAGCAGCGGATCGCTATTGCCCGAATGTTGCTTTTAAATAAACCGGTATTGATCTTTGACGATTCTTTAAGTGCCGTTGATACCAGTACCGATCTTGAAATAAGAAATTCACTGAAAATTAATAATAATGAATTAACATCAATCATCATTACCCATCGTATTACTACCGCTAAAGAGGCTGATAAAATTATTGTTTTAGAAGACGGCAAAGTTGCCGCCGTCGGCAATCATCAGCAATTGGCATCTCAAGAAGGTTTATATAAACATCTTTGGGAGATTCAAGGCGCATTGGAAAGTGAATTTGTAAAGGAAGTTGAGAAAGGAGGGGAACCGGATGACACAATTTGAAGAGGCTGATTATCAGTATGAAAAATTTGAAACCGGTATATGGCTTAAAATATTGAAATTAGTAATGAAGAAAAAACGCAATGTTATATTGATGATTATTTTCGTCGTTACCCTTGTTGGTCTTGATATTTTATATCCGCTGCTTAACAGTTATGCAATTGCCACTTTTTTCAGTAAAAATCCCGACTTTACAAAAAAATATTTTTATATTGGCGGCTTTGTTTTAATTGCCTTAGGATATTTAATAACAATTATCGGTTTTATCCGAATGGCGGGCAATGTTGAAGTTGAAGTCGGATATGAACTTAGGGGTGAGGCTTTTCGGAAATTACAGGAACTCCCCTTTGCGTATTATGATAAGACTCCGGCCGGTTGGATTATGGCCCGTCTTACTTCTGATTCCCGGCGTCTTTCAACAATTCTTTCTTGGGGTTTGGTTGATATCCTATGGGGTACCCTTTATATGATTGCCATTCTTGTGGTTTTGTTTATAACAAACTGGAAAATGGCCTTGATAATAACTGCTCTGCTTCCGATATTGTTTATAATCAGTATTTTTTTCCGCAAGAAAATCCTTTATGCCTATCGTGAAGCCCGAAAAACCAATTCAAAGATAACCGCCGCCTACAATGAAGGGATAATGGGGATTAAAACAACTAAAACCCTGGTGTTGGAGAAGACCAAACATGAAGAATTTGATGTTCTCTGCGTCAAGATGCGGCAAGACTCAATGCGGGCGATTATTTTTTCCGCCTTGTTCTTTCCGATAATTTTAGTAATCAGTTATATCGCAACCGCTCTAACGATGCGGATTGGCGCCGGTTTTATTCTTAACCCTGATATTGTTTTCCTGGTTGCAACTTTGTATTTGTTTATTACCTTTACAACCCATTTCTTCGATCCGATTATGCAGGTGGCAAGGATATTGGCTGAACTGCAACAGGCTCAAGCTTCGGCGGAACGTTTGATTGCTCTTATTGAAACGGAACCGGAAATTTTTGATACTCCGGAGGTTATTGAAGAATACGGTAGTTTGTTCTCCCCGAAAAAGGAGAATTGGGAAGTGATTAAGGGCAATATTGAATTTAAAAACGTAACCTTTAAATATAAGAAAGGGGAAACTGTTCTTGAAGATTTCAATTTGAAAATTCCGGCCGGAACATCGGTAGCTTTAGTGGGTGCGACCGGATCAGGAAAAAGTACGATTGTTAATTTGATATGTCGGTTTTATGAACCGCAGTCGGGAGAAATATTAATTGACGGTAAAGATTATCGGGAGCGTTCGATTGCTTGGCTGCATTCCAATTTAGGTTATGTTCTGCAGACACCGCATTTATTTAACGGAACGGTTATGGATAATATCAGATACGGGCGTTTAGAAGCTACTGATGAAGAGGTTATTGCCGCCGCCAAAGCAGTTAACGTTGATGAATTTGTTAGGGAACTGCCTGAAAGCTATAATACCAATGTCGGTGAGGGTGGGGCTAAAATATCGGTTGGGCAAAGACAATTAGTCAGTTTTGCTCGGGCTTTATTGGCTGATCCCAAAATTTTAATCCTTGATGAAGCGACATCTTCAATTGATACAAAAACCGAAGTTGTTATTCATGATGTTTTTAATACGATTATGAAAGGACGAACAACATTTATTGTTGCGCATCGACTTTCGACCGTTATTAACGCCGATATTATTTTAGTAATTCAAGACGGTAAAATTATTGAAAGAGGAACTCATCAAGAACTATTAAACCTGAAAGGTGAATATTACAGTTTATATAAAAATCAGTTTATTAACGAAAAAATCGAGAAAAGCAAAATATAAAGGCCTGAATATCCGGTCTTTATATTTTTTTTTGTAAAAGCAAAGGGAAAGGTTGATAATTATCTTTATTTGGGTTATAATTATTAAAAGGCGGAGGAAGTTATATGAATTGTATTTTTATTTATAATCCTACCAGCGGCAAAGGAAAAATTAAAAAAAAGCGCGATTATATTAAAAAAACATTAGAAATAAAGTTTCGACATGTCGAAATTTATGAAACAAAATCGGCGGAAGATACGTATTTAAAAGCGGTAGAAGTTTGCGGTAAATACGACGCTTTAATATTCGCTGGCGGTGACGGAACTTTTAATGATATAGCTTGTGGCGTTGCCTCCCAATCGGTAAGGCCAATTTTAGGTTATATTCCTTCCGGAACGGTTAATGACATTGCTAAGAATTTAAAAATACCCAAAAACATTAAAAGAGCATTAAAAGTAATCTTACAAGAACAAACGGTTTTTCATGATGTCGGAAAAATAAACGATAAATATTTTATTTATGTAGCTGCTCTTGGGACTTTTACCAGTATCAGTTATCGAACAAAACAAATATCAAAAAAGATTTTCGGTAGGATGGCATACGCTTTTGATGCGGTAAAGGATATTTTTAAACCGAGTGTTAATCGGGTAAAAATTGAAATTGACGGTCAGGTAGCGGCATATGAAACGCCGCTGGTGTTAATTCTTAATTCCATAAGTGTCGGCGGTTTCCCCTTTAATCGTAAAGCCCGATTAAATGACGGGTGTTTTGATGTTATGATTGTAAAGAAAGGCGTACATAAAGGTTTTTTTAATATAATACGTCTTTTTATCTCCGGGCTTTTCGGTTTTCGAAATAATAGAACAATGAAATATTATACAGATTCCCGCTTTGTGATTGAAGCCGAACCTGAAAGTCAATGGTGTATTGATGGCGAAGCCGGGCCAAAAGGGACCGTACATATTGAGAATCTTCACAATCATATTGAGATTTATATTCCGGTAAGACGAAACAAAAAAATTAAATCAAAAAAATTTCAATAAATATTGTTTACATAATAAAATAATGGTAAAATAAATTATCAATTTCGAAAGGAGAAGCACAGTGTTAATGAATAGAGAAGAAGCGCTGAAATTGTGGAATAATGAAATGGGAGATAAAGAATATGCTTATGATTTTGCCGGTAAGAAAATAAAGCGTAATGATTACCTGGTAAAAAATCAAGTCGGTTGGGTAATTACTCATCTTCGACCGCTTGAATTGGGGGGGAATGATAATATCGGAAATATTATTATTATGCATCATCGCACATTTGAAGAATGGGATTATCAGTATCCGGAGTTTTCGATTAGCGGAACAAATTACTATATTCATTATGATGAAAAAGGTGATTTTTACTATATTGAAAGAATTCTTGATGATGATGACGATGATGGTGGATTTTTCATATAAAAAGAAAAAACAGAGTTAATAATAACTCTATTTTTTTGAAATTGATATATATGTGAAAGGGAGAGGAGAAGTATGATAGAAGAATAGGGGATTCTTCTTGCAAGCTTTATCGCTTGCAATTATATTATGGTTTATAAATACATTTTTTATGCAAACAATTTAAAAAATTTTTATTGAGGTGAATGATGAGAATTATTGCGGGGATCCACAAAGGCCGAAAGTTGGTAACATTACCGGGATTACATACCCGACCGATGATGGATCGGATGAAAGAATCAGTTTTTAACATTATCGGTCCGTATTTTTCCGATGAAAAAGTGCTTGATTTATTTGGCGGCAGCGGGGCATTAAGCCTAGAGGCTTTAAGCCGCGGGTGTCAGCAAAGTTATATTGTTGAGGTCGCCCCGGCGGCAATTAGGATTATTGAAATCAATGTCCGAAACCTAAACGAAGGAGACCGCGTTTTTTTGTTTAAATGTGATTATCAAGTCGCTCTTAATAAATTGAAAAATGATAGTATTCAGTTTGACTTGATTTTTCTTGATCCTCCTTATAAACTGAAAGTAATCGATCAAGTTCTAAATTACCTATTAGATAACGATATGCTTCATCATGATGCTCATATTATCTGTCATTATTGTAAAAATGATCATCAATCAAAGGAAACCGAAAGGCTGCGGATTGTGAAAAACTATAGCTATGCAACCAATGAGGTAACGATCTATCAGAAAAGGGGCGAATGATTATTTTATCCCAACATCAGAAAAGGCAATAATAGCATAACCGCGATAATACCTTGCGTTAAGCGATATTTAAAGTATACAGAGTAACTAAGATTATATTTTGCGATAACATTATAGACTTGAAGATGAATGGATAAACCGCC
>JALOBF010000024.1 GCA_023228385.1 Bacilli bacterium | reverse complement strand
TACCGATAAAAATTTACAGTTAAATAATGGCGTAGAAAAAGATATTATTTGGTTTAATCCGCAAGCTTCGGATCAAATGCGAATTTACGGATTTGCTTGGTTTGATTATGATCGCCTTTACCGACGCTTGCCGGCGGCCGCCACAAAGTTAATTCGCAATATATCGCCATACGTTGATAATCTTGCCGATCATACCGCCGGGGGGCAGCTTCATTTTCGGACAGATTCCGATACGGTTTTGATTGATGTTAAGCTGAAAGAACCTAATCAGATGGCGCGAATGACGGCCGCCGCCCAGGGCGGATTTGATTGTTATGTCGGATCGAATTATCACCATCTGAAGTTCTATTCCCTGACAACCTTCCCCATTTCCGCCCGAAGCTATCGATATGAATTTTTTACCGCTATTTCCGGCGATAAACTCATCATAATAAATTTTCCTCTTTACAATAAAGTTGAAAATTTAAAAATCGGCATCAGGGCCGGTGCTGTGATTTTGCCGCCTGAGTCAGTCCCCAATCCGGGTCGCATCGTTGTTTACGGGACTTCGATTACCCAAGGGGCCTGTGCCAGCCGTCCGGGTTTAAGCTATACCAATATTTTAAGCCGGCGTTTGGGAACGGAGTTTATCAATCTCGGTTTTTCCGGAAATGCTTTTGGCGAGCCGGAGATTGCCGGTATTATTAGTAATATTTCTGATGTTAAGCTCTTTATTCTTGATTATGAAGCTAATGCCGGTACGAACGGTAAGTTATATCTTACGCTTGAGGCTTTTATCCTTACCATCAGAAAAGTATATCCGACGGTTGATATTGCGGTTGTCTCCCGGATTAAGTATTTGTTTGATGAACTTAATTCCGAGACATTGGGAAGAGTAAGGCAAGAGATTAAAGATTTTCAGATTGGTATTGTTGAGAAATTAAGACATGCCGGCGATTCAAAGATACATTTTATTGACGGTGCGATGCTATTAGGCGATGATTATTATGAGTGTACCGTCGATTCCATCCATCCCAACGATATCGGGTTTTACCGAATCGCCAGCGGATTAGAAAAAGCAATCAGGAAGATATTAAAAATATGAGGACTCTATATGCATAAATTATTGAATACACTGAAAACCAAGAAATTCAGTTTAATTGCCAGTTTACCGGAAAACACATATCAAATGGCCCGTCTTGCTTGGGAAGCCGGAGCCGATGCCATTAAAGTTCACATTAATGTTTTTCATCGGGCCAGCCAAAATACATTTGGCACTTTAGGCGAGATTAAAGAAACTTTTGAAAAAATAATTACCGACAGTCCGGTTCCGGTCGGCGTTGTTGCCGGTGAAGATCCACAACTTGTCGAGGGGATTATTGACGAAATTGTAGCGATGGGATTTGATTTTGTTTCGCTTTACGGCCATTTTATGCCCGCGTCTTTAATAATGAGACGCGATATTACTGCTTTTTTTGCGATTAATTCCGATTACTCCTATGAAGAAATCCGTCATATTTCCCAGTCTTTTTTTGGCGATATTCTTGAACTTTCGGTTATTGCGCCCGAAAAGTACGGAGAAAGGCTTACCGCCCGCGACTTGGTAAAATATAACTATATTGCAACCTGTGCCCATATTCCGACGGTTGTGCCGACACAAAAACTAATTTATCCGAGTGATGTGCAAGTTTTATATCGTACCGGGGTTAATGCCGTGATGGTTGGTGCCGTATGTTACGGAAAGGATCCGGAAAAAATGGAACGGGTTATAAAAGGATTTCGGCGAGAAATTGATAAACTGTGAAAAAGATATGTATTATCCCTTTAGACAGTCGTCCCTGTAATACGGTATGGCTTGAACATCTGGCTAATGAAGCCGGACTGGAAACGGTTATGTATCCTCGAGCGTTATGCGGCACCTTGCATCGCGGCGCCAATTTTTTTGAGATGATGGCAATGATTGAGGATAATATTGCCGATGGTTCGTATTTATTAATTTCTGCCGACGGTCTGTGCAGCGGCGGATTGGTTCAGGCCCGTCTCGGTGAAATTGATGTTGAAGCGGTAATATCGCGGCTTAAGGTTTTTGCCGATTATAAAAAGCGTTATCCCGATTTAAAAATTTATTTCTTTGATACATTAATGCGGACTTCAATAACGGCTTATGATAAGGAAAGCAGCCGTTATTGGGCATTGGTTAATGAGTATTCCCGGCTGTATGGCCGATATCATTACGGGTGTAATCATGCTGATTATATAAAACTTCAAGCATTGGAAAAATTAATTCCCCAAGCGCTATTAAGTCGTTATCTTCGGGCCCGGCAAATTAAACACCGGCTTAATATGCATTTTCTTGAATGGGCAAACCAAGGAATCATCGATTATTTGATTATTCTGCAGGAAGACGCATCTCCGGAAGGAATTCAAAAGATTGAACAGGAAAAAATAGCAAATTATATTAGCGATAATAAGTTAGAAACCAAAGTGAAAACTTATAACGGAACCGATGAGGGAGGACTGCTGCTTTTAGCCCGGATTATCAATGAACAATATCGGCTCAATCCGCAGATTTATCTTCACCGGCCTTATCCCGATGCCCTTAATAAAATAATGTTATTTGAGGACCGTCCTTTTATCCTTAATTTGGAAGGCATGTTTAAAACCGTCGGTTTTCGCTTTGCCGCCGATTATAATACGGCTGACTTTATCTTGGCGGTTTATACGGAAAAGGAAAATTACGATTTAAACTTAAATCGTTATCAAGAAGTCTTACCCGATAAAACTTTCCAATATTATCGGTTTATCGGGGAACTTAATGATTACCTAAAAACGGAGAAAAAAGTTGCCTTGGTTGATTTGCTGTTTCCCAACGGCGGCAGTCCGGAGTTGCTGAAGGCGATTGATTATAAAGCACTTCAGGTATATTCGGCTTGGAATACGGCTTCTAACGCAATGGGATCGGCTCTATGCGAAATTGCCGTTTTATCGGCAAACCCAAAAGTCAATCATAACGCCTTCAAGTATAATCGGATAATGGACGACTGTATCTATCAATATGATATTCGGCGGAAAATCAATCAAGATTTATTAGCTGACGGTTATAATATTTTCGACCTTAAGGAGCATGCTGCGAAAGTGCTGGCCCGGATTGCCGCGGAAATGGAAAAATATCGATTTCTGGTTGAAAATCGCCGGTTTAAATTATCGCTTCCGTGGAACCGGACCTTTGAGATTGATATCGAAGTTGAGGATTGATTATGAAATATGATGTAATTATTTGCGGCGGCGGTCCCAGTGGAATTTGTGCGGCCGTTAGTGCCAAACGAAACCAAGCAAAAGTTTTATTGATTGAGACGAGCGGGCTTTTAGGCGGAGCCAATGTTTTATCGTTGGTTGGTCCGCTTATGACTTTTCATAATCTGGAGGGGCAGATTATTAAAGGAATCGGCGAAGAGATAGTAAGTCGCTTGGTAGCAAAGGGTTACAGTAGCGGCCATCGGCCCGATCCGATTGGATTTTGTGCCAGCGTGACTCCGTTTGATGTGGAAGGGCTGAAAGAAGTATATTTTGATTTAATCCGAGAAGAGAAAATCGACCTTTTGCTTCATGCTGCGGTTTGCGATGTTCTGACCGGAGATGATGAGATAACCGCCCTTAAGATTGCGACTAAAAGCGGTATTGTTGAGGCTGCCGCTAAAATATATATTGATGCTACCGGCGATGGCGATGTCGCCGCTTTTAGCGGCTGTGAATATTTTTTTGGGCGCCGCGGCGATAATTTAACCCAACCGATGACAATGCTTTTTACGGTTGCCAATATTGACTTTTCGCGTCTTCGGGAATATCAAAAGCAGCACCCGGAGGATTTCTATAACGGCAAGACCGCAACCCTTGATTATTTGGGTTTAAGCGGTTTTTTCCGTAAAATAGAAGAAGCCCGGCGGTTAGGTGATTTTAATATCCCCAGAGATCGGGTTCTACTGTTTGAAAATGTTATACGGGGTGAGGCGACAATTAATATTAGCCGGGTACTTAATTATTCCGGGGTCGATCCTTTTGCTTTAACTCAAGCGGAAATCGAGGGAAGAAAACAAATCAAAGAGGCTTTTAATTTTTTAAAAAAATATATTCCCGGATTTGAAAACAGTTTTATAACAAAAACACCTTACCAAATCGGCGTACGGGAAACCCGTCATATTTTGGGAGCATATTTATTGCAGAAGGATGATATTATATCCGAGCGGAGTTTTGCTGATGCGATTGCTCTTTCTGCATTTCCGATCGATATTCATTCTCCGGACGGCAGCAGTCTGGATACCGCTGGGCAAATAAAGACCTATGAAATACCGCTTGGGGTGATGATACCCAGGGGTCCGTCAAACTTAATTGTGACCGGTCGGGCCGTAAGCGCAACCCATGAAGCCAGTGCTTCATTACGGGTAACGCCGACCGTAATGGCTCTGGGACAAGCCGCCGGCGTTTTGGCGGCCTATTCGGCTTTAAAGGGTATTTTGCCCGTGAATGCCGAATATCCGGAAATAGCAAAATTATTAAAGAAAGGACATGCCGTTTTTAAAAAAGAAGATGTATCGAATCGAAAATTTCCTTAATGCTCCAATCTATCGCGGTATTGTCGATAGTGAAATCCCAAAGCCGGCAGAATATCGGTGTTTTCCCGGTGCCTGGTATTATAAGGCTCTTTCTTCCCGCGATTATTGGCTCGGCTTCGACGGTATCGTCCGATTGCCGGAGTTTATTCCCGATGAGAAGCGCTATGTTGACGAAGCCGATTATCGAAAATATCTTGACACACCCTCGGTTTATGTCGGCGGTTCCAGTGATTTTGAAAATGATATCGGATTCGGTTGGTTGCGCGGGATAATAAACGGTAAAATCAGTCAGGAAAAAATCACCTATCGTCCTTTTTGGCGCTATATTTACCGGGACGGTCACAAAATAAAAAACATTTATACGGGAACTAAAATAGAAGAAACCGAATATTATTTTTTCCCCGGCGATGAAGTAAGAATTACGGTTGCCGCTTTAAAGGAGCATTTTTTGGTTATGCGTATCGATTTGGTCAAAGCGACCGAAATCGAACATTACCGCTTAATCAGATCCCGGCTGAATCAAACCCCGGAAACTTTGCTTTCCGGATTGATTCCGGCACCGGGCACTTTGATTCGTCGTGCCGAGTATAAGCGGGTCAATGCTATTGATCAGTATGGTAATGAAGGTAAACCGGCCCAGATGACAAACGCCCGGACTGCAGAATCGGTATGGCGCGATGTTTATCTTTATCGCCGTTTCCGCGGCGGTTTGATTCGGGTTCCTTTTACGGAAGAGCGTTATATCAAGATGCTTTGTCCGCGTCCGGAAGCGATTAAAGTCATTACCGAAGAGAGCCGGGAAACGGTTGTTATAGAGCCGTAAAATCGGTTATTTCAGCTTTTAAAGAATATTCTATTAGTGGTTTGCCTTTTTATTACAGTTTCCCCTTTAAGTTTAGTTTATCTGTTCTCGTAATTGTATTAATAGTTCGGAGCCGTCGTTTAATTAAAAAGTCACAGCCGTTATCGGTAAAACGGTTATATATTGCTTAACCAGAAAAGAATAAAGCCATCACCGATCGGACTTTAGTTTAGTCTTCACGAAATGATGGCTATTTTTAATTTGGTTTATTGAAAAAAGTATTTATCGAGTTCAAACGGCTCCAGGGGCCGACCGTTTTGGTATACGCGCATATTACCGGAACTGATTTCGTCAATTAAAATAATTTCATTGCGATATTTGCCGAATTCAAACTTTATATCGTATAATTCCAATTTCCGTTTGGTAAATTCTTTTGCGATTATAGCGGATATCGTTTTGGCTTTCGCTTTAATTGTTTCATATTCATTTCCGGTCATAATGTTAAGAATAACAAGACCGTCTTTGGTAATCAAAGGATCGCCTTTTGCGTCATTTTTAAGTGTCGTTTCCACATAACCGTTAAGCTCGGTCCCTGCTGTTACATATTCGCCGTAACGGCGGATAAAACTGCCCACCGCCTTTTGCCGGACGATAACTTCCAAACCGTTGCCGAAGGTTTTTACCGGTAAAACTTCCATTTCGTTTTTATTAAGATCGGCATTAAGATAATGTGTTTTTATTCCGTTTTGCCTTAATAATTCGAAAAAATATATTGACATTCTGATATTGGCTTGACCGATACCGGAAAGCGAAAGCGCAACCTTATTAGAGCCGGGGTCAAAGACCCCGTTTTCGCCGGTAACATCGTCTTTAAATCGTAATAAATAATTGCCGTTTTCTAAAGCGTAAACATCTTTGGTTTTACCTTTGTATACTAAATACATGATTATTCACCTTTTTCTTTTTTATATTATAACAGAATATCCTTGCCTTCGTAAATACAAAATAATATTCTTTTTTATGGTAATGTTTTCATCTTGTAATTGCCGTTAAGTTTGTTATAATAAAAATGGATTTAAATATTTTAAAGGTATGGAAAATGAAAAAAAGGATTAGGTTTATCGATATTTATAAACGGTTGAAACCGGGTCTTTTTCCAAAATACCCTTTTTTGATGCGCAACATTAACATTGGTTAATGTTTTTATTTTTTTATGGCAAAGGAGCAAAAAAATATGAAAAAAGATATTAGTATAATAATGGGGTCAATAAATGATAAAGATATTATGACCAAAGCTTTCTTGTTATTGGATAAATTTGAAATCGGCTACGAAAAAAAAATTATCAGTGCTCATCGGGCGCTTGATTCGTTATGCGATTATGTCGATACGCTTGAGATCCGCGGCTTTAAAGTAATTATTGCCGCGGCCGGGGGAGCGGCGGCTTTACCCGGGGTTATTGCCGCGATGACCGTTTTGCCGGTGATTGGTGTACCGATAAAGTCGGCAAGTTTTAACGGAATTGATTCTTTGCTTTCAATTGTTCAGATGCCGGCCGGTGTTCCGGTGGCAACCGTTGCCGTTAACGGTGCTACTAATGCCGCCGTACTAGCCGTCCAAATGCTGGCTTTATTTAATCCCGATATAGAAAATAAATTGCGCCTTTACAAAGAAGACATTAAAACGGCATCGCTTAAAAGCGGGAAGGACTTATAGGAGGTTTTATGGATATCCGGATTTTTGTTGAAAAGAAACCTGGTTTTCAAACTGAAGCCCAAGCCGTTTCTGATGATTTAAAAAAGAATTTGGCGCAGAATATTTCTGGTTTACGGTTGATTGATATTTATGATATCCTTAATATTGAGAATGATTTAATTGACGATGCCATCGCAACCGTATTTTCCGATTCCATCAGTGATGATGTTGCTTTTCATATCGATTTATCCGGAAAAAAATATCTTGCTTATGAATACCGGCCCGGTCAGTATGATCTGGAAGCCGATGTCGCCGCTCAACTTTTAAAGTTTAAAAACCCAATGACGGCAGCTGTTGTAAAAAGGGGAAAACTGCTGATGTTTGAAGGCGATGTTGATTTGGAAAAAATAAAAAAATATTATATAAATCCAATTGAAACCCGGGAAAAAGATTTAAGCAAACTGGAAGATTATATAAATCCTGTTCCGGCTCCGGTTGGTTATATTGCTGATTTTTTTGTTAAAACCGCGGCGGCTATAAAAAAAGAATATGCATTGGCTTTAACTCCTGCCGATATAAAAATGATTCAGGATTATTTTCAGAAAGAAAATCGTTTGCCGACCGAAACCGAACTTTTATTTTTTGAAGCTTATTGGTCTGACCATTGCCGCCATACGACCTTTTTAACCGAACTGATAATTGATATACAGGATAAGGATATAAAGAAGTCTTACGAATCATATCAGGAAGTGCGGAAAACAGTCGGACGGGAAAAGGGCCCCCAGTCATTAATGGATCTTGCAACAGTCAATATGGCTTATGAAAAATATCGGGGCAATCTTAATGATTTAGAAGAAAGCACCGAGAAAAACGCCTGCAGCATTTATGTTGATGTTGATATTGACGGTGAACCGGAAAAGTGGTTGCTTCTTTTTAAAAACGAAACGCACAATCATCCGACGGAAATCGAACCTTTCGGCGGCGCCTCAACTTGTATCGGCGGTGCCATCAGAGATCCGCTTTCCGGTCGGGGTTATGTTTATCAGGCCCTCCGGGTTACCGGGAGCGGTGATATTCGCTTGCCGCTCGGCGATGCCTTACCGGGGAAACTCCCCCAAAGAATGATATCGCAAAAAGCAGCGTTGGGGTATTCTTTATACGGAAATCAAATCGGTGTAGCAGCGCCCTATATAAGAGAAATTTATCATCCGGGATATGTGGCGAAACGGATGGAAGTCGGTGCCGTTATCGCCGCCTGTCCCTTGGCGGCGGTTCGCCGGGAAGAACCGGTCCCCGGCGATATCGTATTAATGCTGGGCGGCCGAACCGGAAGAGACGGCATTGGGGCAGCCGCCGGTTCTTCAAAAGCTCACGATGAGTTTTCTCTGGAGCAAGCGGCAGCCGAAGTGCAAAAAGGAAATCCGCTTGAAGAAAGAAAACTGCAAAGGTTGTTTCGCAATTCGGAAGCGGTAAAATTAATTAAAAAAGCCAATGATTTTGGTGCCGGCGGCATCTCGGTTGCTGTCGGTGAGTTAAGCCCCGGCATTAAAATTTGTCTTGATGCGATTTTGGTTAAATATAGCGGGCTTTCGGCTACCGAATTGGCTTTATCGGAGTCACAGGAAAGAATGGCGGTTGTTGTTTCAGCGCACGATAAAGACCAATTTATTAGGTTGGCCCGGGAAGAAGCAGTCGAGGCGGTGGCCGTTGCCACGGTTATCGCCGAACAGAAACTTATCATGACTTATCGGGATGAGACGGTTTTATCAATCGAACGCACTTTTCTCGATACTAATGGCGCCAAGCAGCAAATGGCGGCAAAGATACCGGCCGTTAATTATAGTCTTTATCCCGAAAAAAAATTATCGGGAACGCTTAAAGATAAAATATTACAAACTTTAAGCGACCTTAACGTTTGCAGTCAAAAGGGATTAACGGAAATGTTTGACGGCACCGTCGGTGCCGGAACGGTACTCGCTCCTTATGGCGGCCGTTATCAGGCAACGCCGACTCAGGGCGCGGTCGGAAAACTTCCGGTTTTAAATGGTGAAACTAAAACTTGTTCGATTATGACTTTTGGTTATAATCCGGAGCTTGCTTCTTTTTCGCCTTATCACGGCGCTCAAGCCGCGGTTTTATCCGCGGTAGCTAAAGTCGTGGCTATCGGCGGTGATTATCGAAAAATAAGGTTTAGTTTTCAGGAATATTTTGAAAAATTAGAAAACGATCCAATAAAATGGGGTAAACCAGTAAGTGCCCTTTTAGGGGCTTTTATCGCATTAAAAGAATTAGGCTTAGCTTCGATTGGCGGTAAAGACTCGATGAGCGGCTCCTTTAAAAATCTTAATGTCCCACCGGCTTTAATCGCTTTGGCGGTTGTTACGGAAAATAGCGAGCGGATTATTACCCCGGAATTTAAAGAAGCGGGTAATTATCTATATTATGTAAAACCGCGTTACAATGAACGCTACTTGTGCGAAATTGCTAATCTGAAACATTGTTATATGCAGATTTATGATAATATCGGCCTAAAGCGAATAATTTCGGCATTTGCGCTTGAAACGGGCGGCCTGAGCGAAGCGATTGTTAAGATGGCTATGGGCAACCGGATGGGTGTAGATATTACCACTTCCGAGGATCTTTTTGCTTATGCTTACGGGGGGATCGTTGTTGAATCAAGGGAATATCTCGATGATTCTGACTTTGTTTATTTGGGGACAATTACTGACGGCAGCATTAGGATTAACGGTACAACCGTCAGCCATGAGGCTGCGGCTTTGGCTTTAAAGACCTTAGTCCCGATTTATCCGGAAATCGGATCCGAAGTAAAAGTTGATCTGTCTTTTTCCCAAGATTGTTCGCAGAAAGTGTTATCAGCGCAAAATAAATCTCAGGTTAATGTTTTGGTTCCGGTTTTACCGGGAACAAATAGCGATTATGATATTGCATCCGCATTTTTTAAATGCGGAGCAAGAGTTCAGACGGCGGTTTTTAATACTTTAAATTCCGATTTGATTTGTCAATCGATTACAAATATCAAAGAAGCAATCGATCGAACCGATATTGTCGTGTTTGCCGGCGGAACTTCCGTTGCCGCTAAATATATGGCCAACCTTTTAATAAATCCATATATTAAAGAGGCAATTTTAAAACTGCTTCAGCGTCAAGGTTTGATTTTAGGGATCGGCAGCGGGTTTCAAGCTTTAGTAAAAACCGGCTTGCTGCCATTTGGCGATTATGGTTCCGGTCATTCTGCCCTCGTTTGTAATGAAATTAATCGTCATGTGGCGAAAATTGTCAAAACGCGAGTTGCTTCCGTTAAATCGCCATGGCTCAGTTCTTTTAACGTCGGTGACATTTATAATGTTGCCGTCAGTACCGAAGAAGGGAAGTATGTCATCAGCCATGATATGGCCGCTTTGCTTTTTGCCGGCGGTCAAGTGGCGTTTCAATATTGTGATCTATCAAATCAACCGACGATGAATCCTTATTATAATCCGACCGGGAGTTATTATGCAATTGAAGGAATTGTTTCCCCGGACGGACTTATTTTGGGAAAAATGGGTCATTCCGAAAGATATGGCAATAATACAATAAAAAATATTTATGGCAATAATAATCAGGATATTTTTCAAAATGCCATAGATTATTTTAAAAGAGAGATGCGATGAAAAATAAATTGATTTACATCGGGAAAACCAAAGATATCTATGCTGCTGCGGATTCTGATTTAATTATTATGTTATACAAAGACGAAGCAATTGCTTTTAACGGAATTAAAAGAGCAACCATTGCCAATAAAGGTATTCTCAATAATAAAATCAGTGCTTTATTATTTGAAACAGTCGCTAAAGCGGGTATTCCCACCCATTTTATCAAGCGCCTTACCGAAAGAAAACAGTTGTGTCATAAAGTGAAAATGATAGCTTTGGATGTTGTTGTACGAAATTACGCGGCGGAAAATCTTTATAAACGCCTTCCTTTTCGGGAAGGGGAAAAACTCAAACGACCGATTTTTGAACTTTTTTATAAAGATGATAAAACTAACGATTTATTAATTAACAATGACCATGTTTTAGCTCTGGAGTTGCTTTCGGAAAAACAACTTTCAACAATATATGAATACAGTATAAAAATCAATGATGTCTTGTATCGGGTTATGACAAGTATCGATATTAATCTGGTTGATGTCAAACTTGAATTCGGAATAAATAATGACAATGAAATTATACTAAGCGATGAAATATCGCCCGATACTTGTCGCCTGTGGTGTAAGCGGACCGGGGAAAGACTTGATTCGGATCGGTTTTGTTATGATTTGGGACAGGTGATAGAAGCATATGAAAAAATTTATCAAAGGTTGGTCAAGTCGGAATGGGTAAAAAAATAAAAGAAGCGTGCGGTCTTTTTGGTATTTATAATATCAAAGGGGCGGCGGAAATAATGTATTATGGGCTTTATGCCCTGCAGCACCGCGGCCAGGAAGCTTGCGGTATGGCGACCGTCGCTGCGGGAAAATTCAAAATCATTAAAGGCAACGGTTTAATAATTGAGAATTTTACCGAAACCAATTTGGGCTTGCTTACCGGAAAAAACGGTATCGGTCATGTAAAATATGAAAAAGCCAACAATAGTGAAGCCAGTAATATTCAGCCCTTTGTTTTTAAGCATCGCTGCGGTGATTTTGCGATTGCCCATAACGGCAGCATTGTAAACTTTCGCGAAGTGCGCGGCAATCTTGAAAATAGCGGCCGGCTTTTTCAATCGGATTCGGATGCTGAATTACTGGCTCATCTTGTCGTTAACAATCTATCTGATGATTTTTTGTCGGCATTAATTGCTTCGCTTCAACAAATTGAAGGGGCTTTTGCTTTTTTAATTATGACCGCCGACAAAATTTACGCAATCCGCGATAAACATGGGTTAAGGCCGCTCAGTTTGGGACAACTAAACGGCGGATATGTTATCGCATCGGAAACCTGTGCTTTTAATGTTATCGGCGCCGCATTTGTCCGCGATTTAATTCCCGGTGAGATATTGGTTTTTTCATCGGAAGGGATTGAATCGGTTAAGTATTCAAGTTTTTCCCATCACTATTTATGTGCGATGGAATATGCTTACTTTGCCCGTCCCGACAGCAATCTTGAAGGACTTAATGTCCATACGTTTCGCCGGAATTCGGGTAAAGCCCTGGCTTTAGAACACCCGGCTCCGGGCGACATTGTTGTCGGTGTTCCCGATTCTTCGCTTTCGGCGGCAATGGGTTATGCCGAAGCGGCCGGATTGCCATATGAAACCGGATTAATCAAGAATCGTTATATCGGGAGGACTTTTATTCAACCGGTTCGAAAAACCAGAGAGAAAGCGGTTAAACTTAAGCTTTCAACCATCGCATCCGTTGTTAAGGGAAAGCGGGTTATTTTAGTTGATGATTCGATTGTCCGGGGAACGACCTGTAAGCGCATTGTCGGTTTACTGAAGGATGCCGGCGCAACGGAAGTTCATGTTAGAATTGCCACTCCGCAGATTACTTATCCGTGTTTTTACGGCGTTGATTTTACAACTTATGAAGAAATAATCGGCGCAACTAAAACACAGGAAAGAATCAAGACGGCAATTGGGGCTGACAGTCTTGAATATCTTAGTATGCGTTCGTTTTATCAAATCACCGGCCGGAAAGAATTATGTGATGCCTGCTTTACCGGTAAATATCCGACCAATATTTATCAGGCATTAAAAGAAGCAAATAAAAAGGAAAAAACAGATGAGCAATGCATATAAAAAAGCCGGGGTTGATTTACAATCCGGCTATCGGACAATCGAGTTAATTAAAAAGGAAATTCAAAAAACCTATCGACCGGGTGTAATCGGCGATATCGGCTCTTTTGGCGGCCTCTTTTCATTGACGGCATTTAAAGGTTATAAAAATCCGGTTTTAATTAGCGGTACCGACGGTGTCGGCACTAAATTGATGCTTGCTTTGATGTTTAATGAGCATCGAACTGTCGGTGAAGATTTGGTTGCGATGGCGGTTAACGATATTTTAGCCCAGGGAGCCGAACCGCTTTTTTTTCTTGATTATATTGCCGCCGGAAAAATCAATCCGGAAAAAATAGCAACCATAGTATCCGGTGTCGCTTCCGGTTGTGTTAAAGCCGGTTGTGCCTTAATCGGAGGAGAAACCGCCGAAATGCCGGATATGTATCGTGAAGACGAATATGATTTGGCCGGTTTTGCTGTCGGCATCGTTGAAAAGGAAAAGATAATGGACGCCGGCAAGGTAAAGGCCGGTGACGTTTTGATCGGCCTGCCTTCGTCCGGTTTGCACAGTAACGGTTTTTCCCTGGTCCGGAAAATATTATTTAAAGACAATAATATTAATCCTGATATGCTTCTTACCGGCATGCCGCTGAAAGAGCATTTACTGACTCCGACCCGAATTTATGTTAAGAAGGTTCTGCCGGTTATTAAGAACAATACAGTTCATGCCATTGCCCATATAACCGGCGGCGGGTTCGACGAAAACATTCCGCGAGTCCTTAATCCCGGTCAGGGGGTTGTAATTGAAAGCACCGCCATACCGTCACTTCCGATTTTTGAATTTTTAAAGAAAGTCGGGCGTTTAAACCCGCGGGAAATGTATAATGTATTCAATATGGGTATCGGGATGATTTTAATTGTTCCTCCCGCTGCGGTGTCAAATATTGTGGCGGAATTTAAATCCGCATCCTTTGACGCTTTAATTATTGGTCGGGTAACGGATTGTCCGGGGGTGGTAATCCGATGAGAATTGCCGTTTTTGCTTCGGGAAACGGAAGCAACTTTGAAGCGGTTGCCCGTCAAAGATATCGAAGGGCGCAAATCGTTCTGCTTATTACCGATAATGAAAATGCTTATTGTGTTGAAAGAAGTAAAAAGCTTAATATTCCTTATTATATTTTCCCTTATGATAAATATTCGGGCAAAAGCGAATATGAAAAAGATATTTTATTGTTACTTACCAAAGAGAAAATCGATGTTATTGTTCTGGCCGGTTATATGCGAATTGTCAGTCCGATAATTTTAAACGCTTATCCCAAAAGGATTCTTAATATTCATCCGTCGCTGCTTCCGGCTTTTAAAGGGATGAACGCAATTCGGGAAGCATATAATTACGGCGTAAAAATTATTGGCATTACCGTTCATTATGTTTCGCCGGCGGTTGATGCGGGGGAGATTATTGCTCAGGATGCCTTTCGTATCGGTAGACGTACACTGCCTGAGGTTGAAGCAAGGATTCACAGATTAGAACATCGGCTTTATCCGCGGGTGATCAAAAGACTTTTTGATAAGCAGGGCGACCGGTTATGAAAGTTTTAGTTATCGGTTCCGGCGGGCGCGAACATGCTATCGCTTATTATATCCATAAGTCGCCGTTACGGCCTAAGGTGTATATTGCCCGCGGTAATCCGGGAATGACTTTCGGGACGCAACTGGATATCGACGAGACCGATATTTATGG
>JALOBF010000198.1 GCA_023228385.1 Bacilli bacterium | reverse complement strand
CCAAATACGATCAGCCTCTTTCGTTATCGTGTGCGGAATGTAATTTATGTGTTAATAAATGCCCGACCGCGGCCTTAGATGATGGTTTTAATCGTAAAATTTGCCTTTCTTATTTGACCCAGACGGCTTCGGAAGACTTTTCCCGGTATGATTTATTAAAAGATACGTATTACGGCTGTGATATTTGTCAGGAAGTCTGTCCCCACAATCGACATCCAAAGCGATATTTACCGGAGTTTTCCTTTTCATGCGATGTTTTGCTTACCCTTAATGATTTAGAAAATTTAAATAAAGAAAAATATTTGGAAAAATATCGGGATAAAAATTTCAGTTGGATCGGTTACTTAAAAATGTTAAGAAACATAATTGTATTAGAAGTTAATAATAATAATATTAATTGCGAAAAAATCGAATATTTTCAAAAATTATATCGTGATGTTCCTTGGTTTTGTCGTCATATGGAATATTTGAAAGGTAAAATAAAAAATGAGTCCTAATAATATTGTGCTTTTTCAGCCGGAAATCCCGCAAAACGTCGGTAATGTTATGCGTACCGTGTTGGCGGCTGATGCTGCTTTGCATTTAATAGAACCGCTCGGTTTTAGTATGGCCAGTCGTTATATTGCGCGGAGCGGTGTTAATTATATCGATAAAGTCGATTATCATCTTTACCGCGATATTGATGAATTTTTTGAAAAAAATCAAGGCGAGTATTATTTTTTGACCAGATACGGGCAAAGAATATTTACCGACCATGAACTCACCGATAAGAGCAAAAATTATTATTTTATTTTGGGTCGGGAATCAACCGGAATTCCCAAAGAAATATTAAAGTCACATCTCGATTATTGTATCCGATTACCGATGACCGATAAAGTCCGCGCTTTAAATCTAAGCAATGTTGCGGCGATTGTATTATACGAAGCGTTAAGACAACAAGGATATCCGAATCTTTCTCATTATGAACCCGATTCGTTGAAAGGCAGTAATTACCTCTGCGAATAAATTATAAACGATATTATTCGGTTTATAATATTTATTGTAGAATGGAGGATAAGATAATGCGGAAAAGAAAAAAGTTCTCAATCTTCAATAATTTTAATCGGAATTATAACGAAAATCAGTTTGAGCCGAATTATTATAACGAATACGAGAACGAGTTTTCTGAAGAGTTGTTTAATCGCGATTACGAGCGGTTAAACCGACGTAACCAAGAGCAAGGCCCGCCGGTGACGCAAGATAATAACACCGTTGATCAAACGCAAACCGATCAAAATCCCGAAGATATGGGCGATCACGCGGCCGAACCTCGTAACTGGCAATAACGACATTCTATATTATAAACAGTTCGTATTGAACTGTTTATTTTTTTCTTATTCCGTTCTTAACAATAGTTTTGGGATATGGTATAATTGTAAACAAGAATGATGAGGTAATGTATGAAACAGTATCTAAACTTTTTACAACATATTTTAGAAAACGGAAAAGAAAAAAACGACCGGACCGGAACCGGCACAATATCGGTTTTCGGTTATCAGTTTCGTTGTGATTTGCGGGATGGGTTTCCTTTACTTACGACGAAAAAAGTTCACTTAAAATCAATTATTCATGAATTGCTTTGGTTTATTAAAGGGGACACTAATATAAAATATTTGGTTGATAATAATGTTCGGATATGGAATGAATGGCCTTATAAAAAATTCTGTGCTTCCGAGGAGTATCGGGGTGAGGCGATGGATGAATTCATTAACCGGATTAAGGAAGATGCCGCCTTCAGTTGTAAGTGGGGGGATTTAGGTCCGGTATACGGCCGCCAATGGCGCCAATTTTGGGGGCGGGAGCGCACCGTCGATCAACTGGCCACTGTTATTGACTTGATTAAAACCGAACCCGATTCCCGGCGTTTGATTGTATCGAGTTGGCATCCCGTTTATATCGATGAAATGGCTCTGCCGCCCTGTCATTTACTTTTTCAGTTTTATGTTCGCGACAACACTTTATCTTGTCAGCTTTATCAGCGTTCGGCCGATGCTTTTTTAGGGGTTCCCTTTAATATTGCGTCGTATAGTCTCCTTACCATGATGGTTGCCCAGGTTGCCGGATTAGAAGCGGGTGAATTTGTCCACACTTTCGGTGATGCTCATATTTATTCGAACCATCTGGAACCGGTTAAACTGCAACTTTCCCGAACTCCCCGGTCGCTGCCCCGAATGCAGATTATAAGACAGGTTGCGTCCATTGAGGATTTTCGGTATGAAGATTTCTTATTAACCGATTATCATCCCTACCCGGCGATTCGCGCCAAGGTGTCGGTATGATTTCCTTGATTGCCGCTTTTGATCCGAACATGTGTATCGGTAAGGGCGATGATCTACCTTGGCATTATCCGGAAGACTTAAAATATTTTCGCGCCGTGACCCTAAATCATCGTGTTTTAATGGGGCGAAAAACTTTTCTCTCGATTATCAAGCGCCGCGGCCGACCGCTATCGGGAAGAGTAAATCT
>JALOBF010000027.1 GCA_023228385.1 Bacilli bacterium | reverse complement strand
ATATCGGGGTTATGGACCAGAGAGATGACAATTGAAACTTTTTGTTTCATGCCTGAAGATAATTCACCTATCTTTACTTCCGAAAACTTATCTATACCAAATTTTTGAAACAACTCTTGTTTTCTGGCATCCCTTGTTTTTTCATTAACATCATGTAGTTTTGAAAAATAATCATATAAATAATTGGGTGTAAACTGCTCTTCCAATTTTAATTCATTAGTTAGAAATGCTATTCGTCGTTTAACCTCCACATCATTTTTCACATCAATTTCGCCAACAAAAATATCACCTTTATCTGGTTTGATTAATGTGGCAATACATCTTAAAGTTGTTGTTTTACCCGCACCGTTCGGACCTAATAATCCAAAAATTTCTCCTTTATATGTGGAAAACGAAATATCCTTAACTGCAACTAATTTCCGTTCAGTAGTTTGGTTTATTTTCATTTGTTTGCGTGACAAGTAAAAAGTTTTTGTGAGATTTTTCACAATTAACGTTTCTGTCATATTTTGCCTTCCTTTCTATTCTATTATATTATATAAAAATATTTTAATAAATTCAAGTAAATGTTTTTTAACTTTTAATATTTATTTACATTTCCGATAATTGTTGTATAATGTATGATATATTATCAAAATTATACTATCAGTGTATTTTATATTTGTGAAAGGGAAAATAATATGTCAAAAGTAGTTCTTACTAAATGCGATAGTTATGATTTTATAACCGTAAAAAATAAAATTAAAAAGTCAATCGATCACCTTGGCGGTTTTGGTCATTTCATTAAAAAAAATAATAAGGTTTTTATTAAATTAAACTGCGTTGGTCCTTTTTCGCCAGAACTGGGAATCACATCCCATCCAATTTTCATCCAAGCCATTATAAAACTTGTGAAGGAATATACCAATAATATAACCATTGGCGATAACCCAGCAACTAAAGATCTGATTTATACTCTAAAAAAATGCGGCTTATATAAAATGATTCTTGAAGAAAACATAAAAATTTTCAATGGCAAACCAAGTTGTGAAATTACTAACAAAAAAGCAAAATATTTTCAATGTTTTCAAGTGTCTAAAGAAATGGTTGATACCGATGTTTTAATAAACGTTCCAAAGCTTAAAACTCATTCCTTAACATATATGTCCATAGCACAGAAAAATCTTTTTGGTTTTATATATGGTTTAGATAAAGCGGGATGGCATGTTAAAGCAAAAAATTCACTTCAATTTGCGGAAACCTTAAACGATTTGTATGGTGCCATTTTGGTTGCTTTCTCCAATAAAAAAATATTGAATATATGTGACGGTATCGTCGGGATCGAAGGCGATGGACCTTCTCGAGCCGGATTAACTAAAAAAGCAGGCATCATAATCGCGTCTGAAGATGCCGTCAGTCTAGATAGAATTGCCGTTGAAATCGTCGGCTTAAATCACAATCTATTTTTTCTTAATAAAATCGCAAATGAAAGAAGTTATGGTGAAGGCAATTTAAATAATATTGTTATTCTTGGCAATCAATTATCTGATTTTAAAAATATTCAATTTAAAGCACCACAAAATCCATTAAGTTCATTTACCTTAAAATTGTTAAAGATTAAACGACTAAGAAATATTTTACTGGAGCATCCGGTCGTTGTTAATGACTTTTGCCTTCAGTGCGGTGAATGTATAAATATTTGCCCACCGAAAGTATTATCGGTAAATGCTGAAGGACTTCCGGTTATTAATAAAACTCAGTGCATTCGTTGTTGGTGTTGTATGGAGGTCTGCCCTCAAAACGCGATCACAAAGAGCAAAAGGCCTATTCTTGGAAAAATATTTTTAAAACATTTTAAATAAAATAGGGCAACTAATTACTTAGCTTTACAGAATAAAATGGAACGCAATCATTAACATAGCAATTTATCTCTCGATAATGCCTTAGTTTAGACTTTTTGCACCCTGCCAACGGCAACAGGGAAGAATTCTCACCTTGTGGATCCTTTGCTTTTCGGATTACCTGTCACACCTAAAAAGTCCTCATTTAAGAGGACTTT
Source organism: Bacilli bacterium (assembly GCA_023228385.1). Taxonomy (GTDB): domain Bacteria; phylum Bacillota_I; class Bacilli_A; order ML615J-28; family CAG-698; genus UBA3946. The sequence continues at coordinate 11,942 of JALOBF010000027.1, read as the reverse complement.
TTAGACTGATAAATCGGATAATAAACAACCTGATAAGGTACAATATGAGAAAAACCATAATATCCATAAGGACTCTGATATCGAACTACATAAACTTGATTCTGTATTTTTTGTTCGCTCTTGGCCTTTTTTAATAATTCCGGTGGATATCCCGGTTTATCTGAATCTTTTGATTTGCTTGTTATATTCTCTACGGTTGGTTTTATATTTTCTTCAATATTAAGTTCCGGTTGTTTATCCGGAATTTCAGAAACGGCTTGGGTTTCAAGCGGTATATCATCTTCCATTGTTATATCATATTCTTTATAATTTAATTTTGGATAATAATCTTCAACAAATGGCTCCATATCACTAATATCTTGTTCAACCGCATCCGTTATCGGGGGGATTTTAAGTTTAGTTCCAGGTATAATCTTATTCCATACTCTAATATGTTGATTCTGTTCCATTAATTCATCTTTAGTTAAGTTATAAAGAAATAAAATGTCTTCTAAAGTTTCATTGTTTCTGACAATATGAAATTTCATTTTAATCACCTACATTAAATATTTATGAAAATAAATCTCTTCTTATAACAAAAATCGTATCATCTAATACGATTTTAGTTAACACTCATAAAATTTTCGTCGATTTCGTTTTCAAAATCATCTTCTATTGCATCAGCAGAATCAACAGAAGTAAAGACTGTAACCATCATTTTTGTTTCTCCGATTACCTCAGCAACAACTTCAAAAATAATCTCCAATTCTAATCCTGAGTTATGAATCTTAGCGTTTGTACAAGTTGGCTGCTGGAGAATTCTGACAATAACGTCTCGAGAGTCGCTACTTACTTCTTTCACAATCTGTCTAGTCTTAATAACTTCACTGTAACCGACTATTTTTTTCGCAATATCGGTTTTTGTATTATCATCATAAGAATACCAGATATTCGTTTCAAAATTACCGGCAATTTCTACTTTATTATCTATTAAAGTCGCTTCGAATTCGTGATTGATAATCCAGCACCCTAAAATGCTGAATGCTTCGTTTCTAGGTGTTACAACGTCATTAATACGAATAATTTTTTTACCTTTTCCGACTATTGCTTTTGTTACTATTTCACGAATCTCATTCATACATATCCCTCCTCAATAACAATATATTCAATGCATAGGTATATTGCTACTAGGCATTAATCTAATTTAATATATGAGGGATGTTATTCAATTATACCGCGCAAATGCCAAGTATAAGCTTTCTCTATTTTCACATCAATAATCTGGCCAATTATGGTTTCATTACCGGCGAAATTTACTAGTTTATTATGTTCAGTATAACCGGACAGCATATTATTATTTTTATTGCTAAAACCATCAACTAATACTTTAACTGTCTTTCCTTCAAATCTTTTATTTCCGTTAAGATACCCTTCATTAACAAGTTTGTTTAATGCATATAATCTTTGCTTTTTTGTTGTATAGTCAATATTATCTTCATACTTGCTTGCCGGTGTTCCGGAACGAGGAGAAAATATAAATGTATAGGCTCCTTCAAAATCTACCTGATCTACCAAATCAAGTGTCGCTGTAAAGTCTTCATCAGATTCTCCGGGAAAACCAACAATAATATCTGTCGTTATTGATATATCCGGAATGTAATGTCTTAATTTATTTATTAATTCAAGATATTTTTCCCTAGTATATTTTCTGTTCATTTTTTTTAAAATATTATTACTGCCCGATTGAACCGGAAGATGTAAATGAGGCATAATATTACCCTGTAAAGCCATTACTTCTATTGTTCGGTTATCCAAATCGCGGGGATGCGAGGTAGTAAAACGGATTCGGGGAATTTCCGTCTTGTTCAAATCAAAAAGCAAATCAGCAAAAGTATAATTTATATCAATAAAATCTTTCCCGTAAGCATTAACGTTTTGACCCAATAAAGTAACTTCCTTATAACCGCTACGTGTAAGATCTAGAACTTCTTGAATAATGTCGTGATAATTGCGAGATCTTTCCTTACCGCGGGTATAAGGAACAATACAATAACTGCAAAATTCATTACAACCGTACATAATATTAACCCATGCTTTTTGCGAAAATGCTCGTTTCATCGGTACCCCTTCGACAATATCTCCTTCTTTTGAATATACTTGTACGACTTTTTCTTTCGACAAGTATGCTTCATATATATACTCACCTAAAAGATAAAGATTATGGGTGCCGAAAACAATATCAACTTGCGGATACTTTTCTAATACTTTAAATACCACATTTTCTTCCTGAGGCATACAACCACATAAAGCAATCAAAAGATTAGGGTTATATTTTTTTAATGTTTTAATACGACCAAGTTCGCCAAAAATACGATTTTCAGCGTTTTCTCTAATAGCACAAGTATTAAGGATTATAATATCGGCTTCTTTCTCATCAATTACCCCACGATAACCCAATGTTTCAAGAAGACCAGCCATCTTTTCGGAATCAGCCAAATTACCCTGACAGCCGTATGTTTTGATTAAATATTTTTTGTTATTACCGATACCAACTAAATGTACAGGTAATGTGTATCTAATTTGTTCAGTTTCTTTTTTTAATCTTTTTCGCGCATCTTGCAACGAAGGAAAAAGATAATTTTTATGTTTTTTACCTATCATTGATTTCACCTTTATTTATTATACTAAAATTTAATCACAATTACAATTGATAACCCTCCAATATTATTCCATAAAATCAATAGTTACAACTAGATAAAAGTGTTTTTTTGTGGTATCATATGGTCATGATTAAAGAATTAAACTATTATTATCAAAAATATCCGAATAGTAAGATTGAAGATTTCTTTAAACTTCTATACCAAAAAAACTTCGGTTCGGAACATTTTATTATTAATGAAGAAAAAAGTTATCAATTATTAATTCAAGAAAGCAAAAACATCAACACACATTACTATCAGGATTTGTATGAGTATATCGGCCAAAATTATGTCCGAATAAACCTTCAACCTTATCTTATTAATCACTTTGATTTAAACTTACTTAATCGATTTTTTATTGATTCCGCAAGACCGATAAAATGTAAAAATGCTTTTATTAGGGATTTAAATACATTATATGATTTTCTTATTGAAAACGGGTTTAATCAAACCGAAATTAATGAGAAGTTTTTCACATTTCGAAATTTAAATTATCCTCCGGTACACCATAGTAAAATATACCGAGAATCATACTGTCCGTCATATCGGGTTGTCAATCAAAAATATATTAATGATGAATTTAAATTTGCACAATTCACTAATTATTTACGAACTTTACCTACCGATAAAATATCACTTATTGCAATTGAAGGAAAATACGGAAGCGGTAAAACTATACTTTCTATGAAAGCGGCAAACGAATTACCCGTAACCGTAATCCATTGCAATGACTTCTTCGATATTGAAAAAGAATCCAATATTGGCATTAACAGCCAGCGAATAAGCCAAGAAATTTTTGCCCATATAAAAATTGGAAAATCATTAGAATATCGCAAATATGATTGTCATACCAATGAATATCATAATATCATTATTGAAAAAGTAAAACCTATTGTGCTTATTGTAGGAGTATACAGTGCCAATCCGGCCTTAATAACCCAATACCATAGTATTATTTATTTTACTATTAATACAGAACTTCAGAAACGAAGAATAGAAGAGGAAACATTTAAAAAAATTTGGATTCCCAAAGAAAATGAATACTATCAAAAATATAATGTTAAATATAAATCTAATATTATTGTATAGAGTAGGGAAATACTTAGCTTCCCCCATATCAAACCGAACGTGACTTCAAGGCATACGGTTTACCAATTATAGATTATAATTTTATTTAAACCTCATAGTATTTGTGATTTTTGTGCCCGCTGCTATTTCCTTCTGCTTTTTTGATTTCAATAGTTTGTCTCTCAATATATTGCTCGATGGTATGACTACATTTGTCTTCAAATTCAATAGTTCAATCATCTTAACGCCTTATCCTTCTAACTTTCATTTGCTTCGTTTTGCGAAAAGTAATATAATCATTAACATAACAATTAGTTTGGGATAAAAACTACAAAACTGTATTTCCTTCCCTTCATTACAAATTTGGCCTTATAATTACTTCGGTACTATAAAATGCTCTGACTCCTTTATATGTTTATTATTACTTCGAATCACTCTTATCAATATAAACCTTATTAAAATAGATAATATGAGATCGCGCAGAGTCGTTGCTTTTTTCCTTAAATAATTAAAACCCTGAAAATCTTAAGTTAATATAACTGCCTGTCGTGCCTAAAAATGATATCTTGCGATATCACTTTTTTTATTCTATTTTAAAATTGTTTTTTTCTATACATTCTCGAATCTTTTCAACTGGGGTTGCTCCGCCTCTAACATAATCATTCATTACTTTTTCACCTAATCCCCATGTATTAAGACCGACAATCTTATAATTGGTATTTATCAGCATACTGCCACTACTGCCGCTATAAATAAGAGCATCATGAACAATAACCTTATAATCAGTTTCAAAATTTTCATTTTCGATTTTACTATAATTTAAAACCGAACCAGCTGTAATAATGTTGTTTTTACCCAATGGATTACCAATAGAGAATACTAATTCACCAATCTTCGGATTAACTTCTGCTAATTCTAAAACATCCAATGATTGATCGGATTGAAATTCAAGAATGGCTATATCATAATCTTTATCTTTAAAAACTAAGGTGGCTTGTGCAGTATTATTATAAATATCTTCAACCATGTATCGATGATAATGTTCATCAGATAAATGGATAACATGATAGTTGGTAAGTATATAATATTTTTTATTATCTTTTTTAATAATAACGGCACTACCGGTTCCGCGATATGGACCGACAATTTCTCTCCCAAATAATAATGTATAAGTTTCAGTTTCAATTTTTAAATTAGAATTAATTACTATCGTACTAATGTAATTAAGAGTATTAGCTGAAATATTATTGTCAGGCTGAAAAAAATTTCCAATAAAAGAACATGATGAAAGTATTATCATAAACAAAAATAGAATTAATATGTTAAATATTTTTTTCATTTTTTATCACCATTCATTATTATATAACCTTTGAAAATATTCGTCATCAGTAATAGCATAACAGTTAATATCGTGAATCGAACCATCATAATTTAGATATCCTTTTTTTCTTATTCCCTCAAAAGAAAGACCTAATTTTTCACATACCCTTCGTGATTGAGTGTTGGAAACAAAGGAGGCACATTCGATTCGTCTTAATTTAAGCACTTCAAATCCCAGGGAAATAACCTTTTTTGATGCCTCAACAGCAATACCACGACCCCAATACAATGGGTTTACAGTGTAACCAAGTTCAGCTTTAAAATTTTTTATATAAGTATGAAGTTCAACTGTTCCTATCATTTTATTAGTTTGTTGCCAAATTATTGCATAGGTACCTAATTGGCCAAGTTTCTTTTTATCTATAAACATCCTTATTATAGCTTTTGTTTCATTTGGTGAACTATGCGGTTTCCAGCCGGCAGTCGGTCCTACATATGATAGATGAGCATACTCATACATATCAAGGCAATCTTTTTCCTCTATTTCGCGCAAAAGTAATCGCGGCGTAAATAAAAGAGGTAATTTCATATCCATATATCATCATCCTTTATGATTATTATATAAAAAAAGGACTTATCTTGCAACAAGAAAAGATCACATTTAAAAAGAAATGGGTTGCCCCATTTCTTTTTCTGAATAACATCTTACTAACCTTTCCGATTACTTCAGCTATTTTCTATGCTCAACTATTAATTTAATAGCCGTACGCTCTTCCCCTTCTATCATAATGTCACTAAAAGCCGGAATACAAATCAGATCTTTTCCCGTCGGTGCTACATAACCTCTTGCTATTGCAATTGATTTAATGGCTTGATTAATTGCACCGGCGCCAATAGCTTGAATTTCCACCGCTTGAGTCGTTTTAAAGGCATTGGCTAATGCGCCTGCAACTGAATTTGGTTTTGACTTTGATGAAACTTTTAATACATCCATAACTATCCTCCTGTTCTTAGGTCATAAAATTATATTCTTTAAAGAAAGAATTTATGCCTTTTACAAGATTATTCTATCAAATTGATTATGTCGATATTTGCCGCTTTTTTTGAAATTTCATTAATTTCTAAAATAATTGCGTTAAATTGAGTTTTACCTTCATTTTGAGGTGTAAACCTTTCTTGCATTCCGTATAAAAAACGATTAATAATAATTTCTTTTTTCACTCCAATCACACCATCTAATGCTCCGGTCATGCCAACATCGGTTATATAAGCTGTTCCATTTTCCATTATTCTGGCATCATTAGTTTGTACATGTGTATGTGTACCATAAATAACATGAATCTTTCCGTCAAAACAATGAGCATAAGCAATTTTTTCGCTTGTTGCTTCAGCGTGAAAATCGCATATATAAATATCACTGTCAAGTTTATTAAGCAAATCTAATGTTTTTTCAAAAGGGCAAAGATATTCATCATTCATAAATACTTTACCTATCATTTGCATAACTGTAATTTTCAAATTATTCCATCTGAATGTAATAAATCCTTTACCCGGGAATTTATTTGGAAAATTATATGGTCTAATTACATTGTCAGTATCATTAATAAAATCAATAATACTTTTATTTTCAAAAGCATGATTGCCTAACGTAATAATTGAAACACCTTGATTTAGATACCACCGATAATGTTTTTCGTTAAGGCCTCTGCCGTGCGACGTGTTTTCACCATTAACAATAATGATATCAATTTTTTCTTTTTCTTTAATTTGTTTTACGTTTCTTTCAAAACTAGCACGGCCAAGTTTTGAATATACGTCTCCGACTATCAATATTTTCATTTTAACACCTTTAATTATTATAACATATTAATTACCTTTTACAATAAAAATTTGCAAATCATGCAAATCATACTATGGTATAAAATTCTCTTCAATGTCCCATAAAGAAAACAAAAAAGTTTCCCTTAAAGGAAACTTCTATTTTGCAATCTCATGAACCCTGGTTTCTCTAATGACTGTTACTTTGATTGTCCCAGGATAATTAATATCGTTTTCAACTTTTAAGCGTATGTCTCGGGCTAATTTGTGTGCTTGTAAATCATCTATTTCTTCGGGTCTTACAAGAATTCTAATTTCCCTTCCTGCCTGTAAAGCATATGATTTATCTACACCTTTGAATTCATTGCAGATTTCTTCAAGTTTAGTTAAGCGTTTAATATAGTTTTCTAAAGATTCACTGCGAGCTCCAGGACGGGCTGCAGATACAGTGTCAGCAGCAGCGACTAATTGAGCAATAATGGTTTTCGGTTCGCGGTCACCATGATGGGAACCGATTGAATCGATAACCACTGGATGCTCTCTAAATCTTTGAGCAAGTTCCAAACCAATATCAACATGGCTTCCTTCCATTTCATGATCAGCGGCTTTGCCAATATCATGTAATAGTCCAGCCCTTCGCGCCATCACTTCATTTTCACCAATTTCTGCTGCTAATTTGCCGCTAAAAAAAGCGACTTCTAATGAATGAGATAAAGCATTTTGTCCATAACTAGTTCTAAATTTCAATCTTCCGATTAGTTTCACTAACTCAGGATGAATTTTACCAATTCCGGTTTCGAAAACAGCTTTTTCGCCAGTTTCACGTAATTCAATGTCCATTTCTTTTTTGGATTTAGCTACTAATTCCTCGATGCGCGATGGTTGTATTCTTCCATCAGCAATCAAAGCTTCCATCGTTCTACGGGCAATTTCTCTTCTTATAGGGTCAAAACAAGAAATAACAACCGCTTCAGGTGTATCGTCAATAATTATATCAACACCAGTATTAGCTTCAATTGCTCTAATGTTTCTACCCTCTCGCCCAATAATTCGTCCTTTCATTTCATCATTTGGGAGCGGAACTACTGATATAGTCTTTTCAGTTACAGTTTCGCTTGCATATTGCTGAATCGCGTTAGCCAGTAGACTTTGAGCTTTGCGACCAGCTTCCATCCTTGCTCTTTCTTCAGCATCTTTTATTAATATTGCGATTTCGTTAGTCATCTCATCTTCAACGCGCTGGAGAATGATTTTCTTTGCTTCTTCAACATCTAAACCGGAAATTTCAAGTAATTTCTTGCTTTGCTCTACAATTAATTCTTCCACTTTGCTATATTGTTTATCAAGCATATTCTTACGTTCATCGTTTTTTTGTTCCTTAAGATTCAAAACCTCTTCTCGTTTATCAAGATTAGCACTGCGATTATCTAGCCTCTCCTCCCGTTGTGCTAATTTGTTTTCTAACTCACCTATGTTTCTTCTTCTTTCTTTAATTTCACGTTCAATTTCATTTCTTAAATTTCGAATCTCTTTCTCGTTTTCTTGTTTTAAGCGATATATTTCTTGCTTAGTTTCAACAAGCATATTTTTACGATTGTCTTCAGCTAGCTTCTTGGCATCTTCAATAAGTTTTTGAGCAGATTTACCTGCTTTTTCATATTTTTTATGAAAAACAAAATATCCAATACCAACGCCTACAAATATAAGCAATATGGAAGTAATTATATAAATAGAGACCTCAAGAAAATTACCTATGAATAGGTTTATTTCTTGCATCTATTTTACACCTCCACAAAAAACATCTATATAATAATTTAAGTCTACTTAAATTATTATATCTTATTTTCCGTTGTTAGTCAATTGTTATTTTTGATTAATGTGACAATCCAAAACACTTTAATTGTAAAAGATGTTCACCAATGATAAAGATTTATCGAGGATAATCGTCTTACAAGAACAATTTTCCAAACGAATTTTGACGAATGAAACTAAAAAAACCGGATTAAACCGGTGTGCTTTTAAAAGCAACTCTAATTTTGCCTTCAATCTCTGCCATTAAATTGGGATTGCTTCGTAAATGTTCTTTTACATTTTCCCGACCTTGACCTAATTTCTCATCATTATAGGAAAACCACGCTCCGCTTTTGGCGATTATGTCATTAGCGACGGCTAAATCTAAAATTTCACCTTCATGTGAGATTCCTTTGCCATAAATTAAATCAATTTCCGCAACCTTAAACGGGGGGGCAACTTTATTTTTCACAACTCTTACCCGCGTAAGATTTCCTATAATATCATTACCTCTTTTAATGGTGTCAACTCTCCTAATATCAAGACGGATGGTAGAATAAAATTTAAGAGCACGGCCGCCTGATGTTGTTTCGGGAGAGCCAAAAATAACCCCGACTTTTTCGCGGATTTGATTAATGAAAATTGCAATGGTTTTACTCTTAGCAATGGCTCCACTTAACTTACGCATTGCTTGAGACATTAAACGAGCTTGCATACCAATATGGGTGTCTCCCATATCACCATCAATTTCAACTTTCGGCACTAAAGCCGCAACTGAATCGATTACAATAACATCAATCGCATTACTTCTAATTAAATGTTCAGCAATTTCCAATGCTTGCTCACCGGTGTCAGGCTGCGACAAAATCAAATTGTTTATATCGATTCCGAGACTTTTCGCATATGACGGATCAAGGGCATGTTCGGCATCAATAAAGGCCGCATATCCGCCTAATTTTTGCGCTTCCGCTATAGCGTGTAAGGCAAAAGTGGTTTTACCGCTACTTTCCGGACCATAAATTTCGATTATTCTTCCTTTTGGATAACCGCCTACACCTAATGCTATGTCCAAAGCGATAGAACCCGATGGAATGACCTCAATATCGCCAAAAACTTTTTCACCTAATTTCATAATTGAACCTTTACCAAACTGTTTTTCAATTTGTTTAAAGGCATTTTCTAATAATTTAGTTTTTTCTTCTGTCATTGACTTCTCCTTATTTTTTTTCAAAAATTAATGCTTTGTTTTTTAAAAAATAATCTAAACCAGATATTAGCGTTAACAAACCAGCAATTATTATTAAAACCAACGCTGTAATTTCTTGAGTATAACTGCCTAAAAAAGTTAAGGGATAACAGTTAACCAATAAAAAAATAATCATAATCATTTGCGATACAGTTTTTATTTTGCCGAGTTTACTGGCGGCTATTACGACATTTTCACTGACAGCTATTAATCTTATTCCGGTAACAATAAATTCACGTGCAATCATTAGTGTTACAACAAACCCTAGACTTAGCCCAAAAGCAGCAAATCTTTCCCGTTCCAATAAAACGATAATTGTTGAAAAAACTAAAAGTTTATCTGCAAGCGGATCCATAAATTTACCGAAATTAGTTATAATATTATTTTTTCTTGCAATATGACCATCCAGATAATCAGTAAAAGACGCTAATATAAAAATCACAAGCAATACGATATTTTCCAATGTAATTTCCGTTCCTAAATCGGGTTCTCCAAATAAAACAGTATTATGGAAAATAGGTATTAGTGATACTGTAATAATAATCGGTATAACAAAAATTCTAGACAGAGTTAATTTGTTTGGTAAATTCATATTTTCTCCTTTATATTCTTCCTTATTTATATTATATAATAAAACAATTTAATAGTAAACAACGATTATTTTTTTTCAAAACCTATTGTTTCAGCCGCAATTAAACCGCTAATCCAGGCAAAATGTAAATTATAACCCCCACAGGCCCCATCTATATCAAGTAATTCACCTATAATAAATAAATTATTAATTTTCTTAGATGAAAAATAATCATTGATTTCATTTATATCTACCCCACCTAAAGCAATTTGAGCTTGATTAAATCCGTAAGTTCCCGTTATAATCAATTGATAATTTCTGATAGCAAAAAGAACATGATTAGCGTCAAATTGAGAAATGTTTTTCCCGATTTTATCAGCTAACATTTTAGGCAAAATACCAATTAAAGCTTCTTTTGATGATTGGCTTTCAATAATATCATATATTTTTTCTTCATCGGCTGTATGGGCAAAATCAAAAATGATTTTACTGCCGACGTCAGTATAACGTGATAAATTGAGTGTTAATATACCTGAAATTCCTTGGTCCTTAAATAATAATTCGCCGCTTTCGGTATAAATAATATTATTGTCCTTGATAACCGAAGCTAAACATTTTACCCTAATACCTCTTAAACTCTTTAAATTTTCTTTCGTTTTAAGCGGCACCAATCCAGGACGAACTTCAATTATTTTATGATTTAGACTTTCCGCCAACAAATAACCATTTGTATTACTTTGTGCCGAAGAACCGCAGGCCAATACCAAATAATCAGCTTCAATTTGTTCGTTACCGAACTCAATATAAAATTTATCGGTTTTCTTAATTTTAGTGACCATTGTTTCACATTTTACGTTAATATCAAAAATACCAAGTTGGCGACGCAAGATATCTAGAACTGAAGTAGCGGTTTCACTATACGGATATAACCGCGTACTATCATCGGTTTTAATTAATAAGCCGAGATTGTTAAAAAAAGCAATAACATCTGATACCGAATATTTATTAAAGCATTTTTCAATAAAATCCGGACAGTTATAATAAATAGGTTTCATATCAAGATTGCTTAAATTACAACGACCATTACCGGTTTTTAAAATTTTTTTGCCCACCCGATCATTCTTTTCCAAGATTGTTACCGATAAATTTGGATTTATTTGCTTTAATCTAATAGCACAAACTAAACCGGAAGCACCGCCGCCGACAATTACTACCTTTTTTTTCATAACATAACCTCAATTATTAGTTTATGTTATTATAGCATATCAAAGTTAATAAAAAAAGGATTTGACAATCCTTTAATCTAAAATACCTTTTATTACTTTGAAAGTTAAGTCAAAGAAACCATTAATTAAATTCTCACCTCGTTTTGCCAAGGAATTGGAAAGATTAGGGTCAACTTTATTATCATAAATAGAAGTATAATTATTATTGGGAGTGGTAATTTCTT
>JALOBF010000197.1 GCA_023228385.1 Bacilli bacterium | reverse complement strand
CCATATGTTGCGCCATTCGTTTGCCTCGCATCTTTTGGAAAGGGGATTGGATTTACGGTTTATCCAAGAACTCTTAGGCCACCAAGATATTGCAACGACCGAAATTTACACTCATATTACCAATATTCGTTTAAGGGAAGTTTATATGCAAACTCACCCGCGAGCGAAGAAAGGAACTGATGATGAAACGCTTTAAAAGGATTTTTATTATTGTAGCTGATTCGCTCGGCATTGGCGCTTTAGAGGATGCCGAACTATATAATGATGTCGGTGCCAATACTTTTAAACATTTAAGTTATGCAAAAAAAGATTTTTCGATTCCGACTTTAGAAGAAATGGGAGTCGGCCACCTCACCGATATTAATAATACTCCTCCGGTGACAAAGCCACTTGCATCTTTTGGAAAAATGAAAGAAATAAGTGTCGGTAAAGACACCTTGACCGGACATTGGGAACTTATGGGACTTCATGTTAAAAAGAGTTTTCCCGTTTTTACCGAAAACGGCTTTCCTCGGGAGTTAATCGAAAAACTGGAAAATGCAACCGGCCACCGTTTTATCGGTAATTATGCGGCAAGCGGAACTGAAATCATAAAAGAATTAGGGGAAGAACATCTTAAAACAAAGCATTTAATAATTTACACTTCCACCGATTCTGTATTGCAAATTGCCGCCAATGAAGCTATCGTTCCGCTTGAAGAATTATATCGGGTTTGCACAATTGCCCGAAACCTCACTCTGAAAGAGCCGGGTTGGACCGTAGGTCGAATCATCGCCCGGCCATTTATCGGTACGAATAAAGATAATTTTGTTAGAACCGCTAATCGCCATGATTATGCGATTAAACCTTTTGATAAAACCGCGCTTGATTTTCTTAAAGATGAAAACTTTGCGGTTATTGCTGTCGGAAAAATTAATGATATTTTTGTCGGTGAAGGAATTACGGAAACCATAAAGACCAAAAGCAATCAACATGGCATGAGTGAATTTATACAATTGGCAAAAAGAAATTTCACCGGTTTAGCATTTATTAATTTAGTAGACTTTGATGCTGTCTATGGCCACCGGCGTAATGCTTTAGGTTATGCTCTTGCCGTTGAAGAATTCGACTGCGATTTAACTGAGTTTATTAATTTTGTTAATAATGATGATTTATTGATTATTTGTGCGGATCATGGCAATGATCCGATTCATCACGGAACTGATCATACTCGAGAATATATCCCTTTATTAGTTTACAATCCGTCACTTTTCGGGAAAAATTTAGGAACGCGAAACACATTCGCTGATATTGGTGCGACCGTCAGTGATAATTTTAGAACCAAGATGCCGAAAATCGGGATAAGTTTTTTACAGGAAATTCAAAAAGAAAGGAATTGAAATGAAAAAAGAAAGATTAATCCTTAATCTATCTCAGGAAGGATTAATTGAATGCTTTAGATGGTATGATGAATCTCGCGCTTTTTATAATGGTGTTGTTTTATTGGTTCACGGTATGGCCGAACATATAGAACGGTATAATGACTTTGCCCAACACTTGGCAAAAAACGGCTATATTATATACGGTCATAATCAAAGAGGTCATAAAGGATCAATAAAATCTAATGATGATTACGGATATATGTCCGATAATGATAACTTTTATATTCTTGTTTCTGATTTGAATGAAATCGTAAGAATTATCGAAAAAGAATATAATCGATTACCGATTTATTTATTTGGACATAGCATGGGCAGTTTTGTTGTCCAAAGATTTGGGCAATTGTACGGCAAAAAAATCAAAGGAATGATTTTATCCGGTTCTGCTAAACATTCAAAATTTGACCTTTATCGGGGAATGTTTCTTACATGGTTTATAAGAAAATGCAAAGGATCAAGATATCGCAGCAAATTACTTTATAATTCAACTTTTAAAGCATTTAATAAGCGCTTTAAGCCTAATCGGACCGAGTGTGATTGGCTTAATTCTGACCCGGAGGAGGTTGACAAGTATATTAATGATAAATACTGCGGCGGGACTTTTACAACGGCATATTATTATGACCTATTAAGGGGGTTATGGGATTTAAATGCTAACTACGATTTAATACCTAAAGATTTACCCATTTTAATTCTTAGTGGCGAAAATGATTCCAGTGGCGGGTGTTCTAAACTAGTTAAAAGATTATACCGAAACTATAAAAAACTGGATATTTCTAACTTAACATTAAAATTATATCCGGAAGCACGCCATGAGATTCTTCTTGATAAATGTAAAAACGAAGTATTTTCTGATTGCGTTGATTGGTTAAAATTAATCAAGTAAAAAAATTTGGTGAAAGAAGAAACTCATAAAAAAATAACGTTGTTCTCTTTGTGTTGTAAATTGTTCACATTCATATTTTTTCAGAAAAAAAGATTCTACCAAAAGAATCTTTTTCATTTTTATACCGAATGCTTATAATTATAAGCATTACTTAGACGCAAATTCCCATTATAACTAGATAATACCCTTTGCCTCAGAAGATTATAATTTAAATGCGGGACAATCCTCCCCTTAAAA
>JALOBF010000195.1 GCA_023228385.1 Bacilli bacterium | reverse complement strand
ACCGTTTTTTTGGTAAGTTTCAGTTTCATAGTCAACCGCTTGAGCCAGGCCGGCAAGGGCCGCACCGGAAGATAGTTGATCGATCAATTTCTGAAATTCTTCCGAATATTCTTGTGGACTTAACACACCACAACCGATGGCGCATAATTCTTCATCGGTTAGATTCTCTTTAAGCCATTCCCAGCAAGCCAGTTCAACAGCGGCACCAACGGCAAGAAGTTCAACCGTCGTAACCTGCATTCTAGTTGATCCGGCAATCGCCATATTTCCAGCGAAAAGAGAAATAAATTTTAAATTCTTTCTTTCAAATACGACTCTAACCCGATCGAGATGCTTAATTAAGATATCTTTGGGATTACAGTAAATATAGTATGTCGCACATCCGCGATCATCGGCTTCAAGAACCGAACCGTTAATACTGGCAGAAAGACCACATTCAGACAAGCCAACAACCAAATCGCCGGGACCGACACCTGATTCAATTATTTGCTGACGACCAAAACTCATATAATCTTCAAAATTCTCAACCGAACGTACCAAAGCCCGATCGCCACCGGTAATAATGCTGTTGGAAAGATTACTTATTTCCAAAAAGATTTCTTTTTTGCCGGGAATTTTGTTAATCAATGAGGTCCAAAAATAACGCCAAGTTTGGTCTAACTGAATCGCCATCCGACCGGAAGCGCCGACACTTGAGAACAAAACGGTTTTTCGCTGATCAATTATTCTCTTAATATCTCGAACCAAACTTTTAAACTCTTCAGTTTCAAAAGCATTCGCCGTTACTTTGGGAATATTTCCATCGGCTGATAATATCATCTTACAACCGGCTGCAGTATCCTCAGCGATGACATGACTTAAATTTTTAGTTAACGGATTAGGTTGTTCCGTCGGAATAACTCCTAAATGAAACTGTTTTTCATTTTCAATAAAATGTTTGGCTGCTTCTTTGTAGTTCAAAATAGTTACCTCTCTTATCGATTATTTTTTTATAAACATAGATATTATAACATACAACAATGGTGTTTGCAAGAAACGATAAAATCTTGATTATTAAATTGTTTTTTGATTATTTGTAAGATATATTTCAGAGATGTTTTCATTTTTCATAATAAGATATATTTCATATGTATCCGGCGCCAGAGTGTAATTTAATAAATCTTCTTCTTTAATCCAAAAGACTTCGCCTTCTTGGGAAGAGTGTAAGTTTCCCCGAAAAGAGTTAGTTTTAAACAGAATAACCAAATGCCTTTTTTTGTTAATGATCCAATCTTTTACCCCACAAACGCGAAGATTGCTTACTTCAAGACCGGTTTCTTCTTTCATTTCTCGAATAATTGATTCAACAACCGATTCATTGTCTTCAATATGACCGCCCGGAAAGGTTATACCTGGCCAATCGGCTTTAACTCTTTTTTGAACAAGAATACGCCCTTTTGCATCATATACCATACACATATTCGTAAGTATTATTTCCATAAGACTCCTATATTTGTTTTAATAATTTTATTAACGCCGGGGTGATATTAATGCCGTTATAAATAATAAGATAAAATAAAATCAGACTTATCGGCCAACGCAACCGCTGTCCCGATTTTCAACGCCAACTTATTCAACATCAAAATCCTTTAAGGATATCTTTTTTCTTCTGGGTAAATTGCTCATCAGTTATAATACCTAAATTTTTCAGCTCGTTTAAATTATTTAACTTATCAAGCATATCATTGTTTCCCTTTTCAACCAGTTCTTCATGTTGGTTTTTAGTTATTATTGAAAAACCTAAGAATAAAACTTCAAAAATTAAACCTTGGAATAATATGAAAAAGAAGCCGATCACTCCCATTATCAAATAGCAAAAAAAATATAAAGCATTTTCTTCTGCATAAAGAATCCCAACAATCAAACAAAATAATAATGAAGCACAAGCAAAAGCCAATAATGTAGAATATTATTTCTTGTGATTAAAAACAAAAAGCCTTTTAATATACAAATACTCCTTCATCATATATATCAATATTTTATCATGTTACTTAATGAAGTTCAACTTAATATTTAAATTTTATCCAAAAGTTACTAAGTTCTTCACTTAGTTGAAAAGAGTCTGATAACCGTATAAACTTATACCATTCCTTGGGAAAGAGCTTTTGGTATTTAGAATACGTAAAACGGTCATCAATTAAAATTGCGACTCCATAGTCTTCTTCACACCTTATAACGCGGCCGACCGCCTGAACAACTTTTGTAAAGCCGGGGTATGTGTAAGCAAAATCAAAACCGTTCTGGAACTTGCGGTCATAATAAGCCTTGGCAACATTATTATAACCGCCAACATGCGGTAGACCGACTCCGATAACAATCACACCGTTTAACATATCACCGATATAATCGATTCCTTCACTAAACATTCCGCCCATAACAAAAAGACCGATTTGTGTTTGGTTGTTGTTACGGAAAAGTTCGATTATTTTTTCGCGCTCCCGTATCGTAAAATCAGGTTCTTGAACAATATAGGAAAAATCAAAAGAATATGCTTTCAATCGCCGATAAAC
>JALOBF010000196.1 GCA_023228385.1 Bacilli bacterium | reverse complement strand
ACTTTGTTCATTAGAAAGTCAATGCGGTTTTCCTGATGGTAGTAACTCACCGGTATAATATCATCTCCTTCCTTATAAAAAACAATTTGAATAATATTATCATAGGCGGAATATGAATCTATTTCCTGATTAATTAGTGTATTTTTTTCTAAATAAAATATCTCTTTATTAATTTTCATATTAATGCTATCAATCCCCATATATTGATACGACCACATTAATGCCGTTAGAAACTCTTTTAATCCAGATTTTAGATACATTGCTTTTAATTCAATATTAAGTTTATTCTCTGTTTTCTCCAGTTTTATTATCTCAAAATTACCCTGAAGCGGAGTTACATAGCTTGGAGGGAGAGCATTACGATAATGATCGTAAAGTTTTAATATATAGAGGTAGTTATCTTCTTGTTTATGTTTGCAGGTATCAATCAAAACCAATTTACCGTCAGAGCGCTTCACACAGACTTTAACCGTACTGCCAGCCTCTTCGGTTAACCGATCGACATAAACAATATTTAATTTTTGTTCCGCTTGATCAATTATAATAAATAAGGTTAAGAATACAAAGGTAAATATCGATACTAAAACCGCAACTTTCTTCATATTAAATTTTATGAATCGGTTTAGTAAATATGTATTGATTACAAAAAAAGGCTTAAATTAATAAAGCCTTTTTCTCAACCAATAATTCAATAAGATCATCATCGGCATAATCAAGCGCATATGAATAAATGGTCCGATGACGATTGTCAATATAATTAACATCGGCACCATAATCAATCAATAATTTTGCGATTTCATAATTGTTTCTTAAGATTGCCCGGTATAGATAACTACGGCCATAGAATATCTCATTGACCTTTGCCCGCCGCTTCAGTAAATATTCAATCATCGGATAATCTTCATTGTAAATGGCGATTAAAAGCCCCGGTTGATTAAACCCATCAACAATATCAACTCTTGCTCCTCTTTGATAAAGATAATCAACGATTTTAACCGAACCGATGATTATCGCATAATAAATTGGGGTTTTGGCGAAATAATCAAATTGATTGATGTGTTCGGTAGTAAGGAGTTGCATAATGAGCTGATAGTTATTGGCGCATATTGCCCGATGAACCGGGTATCGTTCAAATCTTTCTTTATATTCGACGCTTTGATAATAATTCTGCAAGAATTCCGCATTATCAATATTCCCCTTAGTAGCGGCAACATCATATGGGGTTTGTTGATAAATATTAACCGCTTCCAGATCATAACCATGGTTTAAGAGTTCCTTGACGGTTGCGGTTGAACACTTTTCCGCCGCCCGATGGAGGGCCGTTTCTTGATAAATATTGCGATTATTATTTACTGTCATATAACGAAGAATATAGGGAACCAGCTTATCATCGCCGGCATCACAGGCATAATGAAGAACATTATTTTTACGGTCATCACACTCGATTAAACTGTTCCCGCTATTTAATAAATGGCGGATAATTTCAATTTTTCCGGAAAAAACCCCATGATGAATCGGTTTAGCCCCGTTCTCATCCGCAATATTGATTTTCGCATTATAGGCAATTAGTTGATGAAGGATTGATTCTTTCCCCCGGCTGGCGGCCAGATGAAGCGGGGAAACCTTTTTTCGGTTTTGCGCATTAACCGCGGCGCCTTCAAACAATAGTTTATCGACAACCTGACTGTTTTTAAACTGAACAGCCAGATGAAGCGGGGTTTCCCGATAATTATTTCGGATATTGAGATCTACACCCAGTTTAATCAATAAATCGACTATTTCGAAATAATCGTTGCGGGCGGCTTTATGGAGTAAGGTCTCGCCTTTTTCATCAACTAATTGAATATCAAATCCCGCTTGATAGTAATCGATAACATACTTACAATCATTGTGCATAATCGCTTCTAAAATATTCTCAGATTGTCCATCGCCGATATTTTGGTATAAACGAAATACTGTCTCCATATCTTACTCTAATTCCTTCTTTATATAGTCTTTAAATTCCTTGCTTTGGCGAAAATAAACTTTATAGATATTTGATGTTTTTATAGTTCGTCCGTCTTCGGGACTGAATATTTGTTTAGGATTAAAACGGGAAATTGAGAAAGTGCCGAAATTGGCCAAATTAATCTTAGTTTTCTCAACCAGATTCTTTTTCATTAAATCCACAAAGCAATTAATCACCTTATCAATATCACGTTTTGTCATTCCGGTTTCATTTTTAATCTTCTCTAAATACTGTTCTTTAATCATTGCTATTTCCCTTTCAACTTATTTTCTAGTATATCATTTACAAGGTTTTTTCTCAACCCTAAAAATTGTTTTTATCCAAAGGAACTCACTATTAAAAAAATCTTAATTGACAATCTTCAATAATCATTTTATATAATAAAGATATAGTATATTTGCCTGCTAACGGTGGAAAAGGAGATATAATGAAGAAAATTATCAGTTTACTATTGTTTTTGATTATATTATGTGGTTGTCAACTTTTTAAACCAAACAATCCAAGATTACAAGTGTTTCATTCGGGTTTAGTCGCAGTGGAA
>JALOBF010000194.1 GCA_023228385.1 Bacilli bacterium | reverse complement strand
TCCCAATGCGGTTGAAGCCGTTTCGGGCTTTTCCTTTTTAAACGGTAATGTCGCAATGATATTCGGCGGTCATATGGGTGACTGGTATAGTTATGATCTTTTGGGTCTTGATTGGGGTATTCAGGTTTTACCGACTCCGGTCGGGAAAAGTGAAGCCCGGGGCGGAGAAATATCGGCTGATGCTTTCGGCATTTCCGCTCGCAGTAAGAAGCCGGATGAAGCCTTTCTCTTTTTAAAAATGATGGCCGGTGAAACGGGAGCAATTCATATGTATAAATACGGAAAAATCGGGGCCTTAAAGGATATGAAAAGAATAATTGATGAATTGCCGGAGAAGGATAAAGGTTCAATTGATATTGATGTCGTTTTTCAAGCCGGCGATAAAGCCGTAGTTTTACCCCGAGAAAAGGACTTTTCCAAAGTGTGCCGGGAAATGGTGATGTCGGAATTATATAAATTAATGTTTACCGGCCGCGGTTCCGAAACTGATATCGAACCGGTGCTCAGTCGTATAAAGACAAATGTCGATAAATATTATCAAGAATTATATGGATAAGTGATAAGTATGAAAAAAGCGAATTTTAAGAAAATGTATCATAAAGAATATAAATACTTTCTAATGTTCGGGGGAATTGCATTTATTGGTTTTTTATTGTTTTATCTGTACCCGATTATTCGTACTTTGATTTTAAGTTTCACCGATAAAACTATTTTCTCATCGGAAACAAATTATGTAAAAATGGAAAACTATCTTTATGCTTTGACCAAAGATGAGTTTTTCTTTAAATCTATAAAATTATCATTAATATTCGCTTTTTTCAGTGGCATCTTTGTTTTAATCACTTCGCTAATATTGGCCCTGCTCCTTAATTCAAAGGTTAAATTTATCGGTGTATTTCGTACCATTTATTTTATTCCCTTTATTATTCCCAGTTTCGCTATCGGTGCCGTTTATAAAAATTTGTTTAATCCGGCTACCGGACTTATCAATAAAATATTAAGTTTTTTTGGTGCCAAAGAATTGCCTTTATGGTATATATCACCGAGTTCGGCTTTAATGACGATGATTATTATTAGTTCAATGGGATTTGGCGTTAAGATGTTGGTTTTCTTGGCCGCTTTACAGGGTATTCCCAAAAATCTTTACGAAGTGGCTGAACTGGAAGGAGCCTCTAAAGCCCGCCAGTTTTTCCATATAACTTTACCCCTGATTTCACCGATGCTGTTCTTTAATATTATTATGATAACCATCGATGGTTTAAAATCATTTAATTTAGCATTTGTTATGGGTAACGGTCAAGGGTGGCCTTCCAATTCCACGCTTTTATTTCCTATTTATATGTTTATGACCGCCTTTAATATGCCATTTCGTTTGGGTTATGCGGCGGCAATGGCGTGGTTATTCTTTTTGATAATATTGGCTTTAACAGGTATGCATTTTCTTCTTTCTAAATTTTATGTAGAAAAGGATTTGGATTAATATGATAAAGCGAATGAAAAATAAAGTCCCCCGTCGTAAAAAGCCAAAAATTTTAACTTATTTTCTTCTTGTTTTCTTTGCCATTATTGCCTTGTTACCATTATATTATCTGGTTATAACGGCCTTTAAAAGCATGGAAGAAGCATCGACCCAAGCCACGATGTGGCCCCGTTCTTTTGCTTTATTTGATAATGTTAAGTTTGTCATAACTCATCCTGATTATCGGGTTACATCGATGTTTTTTCGGACAATCTTTGTTTTTGTGATGAAGACGATCGGTACTTTGCTTACCTGTTCCTTGGTGGCTTATGGGTTTGCGATGTACAAGTTTCCCGGTAAAAATATTTTCTTTTTTATCTTACTAAGTACGATGATGATTCCCGGTGAATTGTTGGGAATACCGATTTTTGAGTTTTATGTTAATACCGGATTAAAAGAAGTTGCATATATTCCTTTGTGGTTATCATCATGGTTTGCAACCGATGTCTTTATAATTTTTATGCTGAGACAATTTTTTATTAAAACTCCTCAGCCTTTAATCGATGCGGCCCGAATTGACGGTGCCAATGAATTACAAATTTTCTATAAGATTGTCGCACCGATTAATAAACCGGTATTTACTACGGTTATTCTCCTATATTTTATCGGAACCTATAATGACCTTTACGGACCAGCATTATATATTACGAGGCAAAGCGATTGGTTAATGGCTAACAGCATCAGTGTTTTTGAAAATTTATATAAGAGCGGTTCGAGCTCGTATCTCGTGCCTTGGAATTATGTGGCGGTGGCTTGTTTAATTGCGATGATACCGGAAGTGATATTATTTGGTTTTATGCAAAAACAATTTATGGAAAGCGTTTCGGGAGTAGGTATAAAAGGATGAAAATAAAATATATAGACAAACCGATATCGTTAGATGAATTAGTAGCCAACCACCGAAAGGACCCGCAGATTTTACATACAAAAAAACTAAACTTTTTGGGGGTTGATTCCTATGACGTATACAATATCAGTCCGGCTTTTACATTGAACGGGATTTCCTATATTGCCGGAAGAGTGGAAAAAAGAGACAGTGAAATC
>JALOBF010000192.1 GCA_023228385.1 Bacilli bacterium | reverse complement strand
CATCTCCGGTCAACTCATACATTTTACCCAAGAACCGAACCGGCATCGTCGTGCTGTCTTTACGATAGGATTGTGCAATATTCCCCGGCGGCTCTTCGATACCGTTATCCCAATTTTCAAACGGTCCACCGTCGTAATTATAACAACGATAATAACTGCCGTCTGAATTTTGATTGTTAACTAGGAAGTTTGCAAACATTTCGATGGCATCATACCATTCATAGCGATTAATATTATGAGCTTTGGCCAAGCGGTAAGCATCAAGCAGTCCTTCCATGGCGTCGACCGCCATCCTAATAAAACACGGATACTCGCGAAAACCGTCGGCCCAAGTATCATACCAAATACGGGGAACACCGGCCAAACTCATAAACTCGGCAGCGATAACCCAAAAATCAATAACGTTAAGACCGTTTTGTAAACTTTTCAAATCATTATTCATTATACCGTAGAGCATCATTTGATAAGCCGAAGGAATTTGCTGACCGATAAAACCAGCCTGATAAGTCAACGGACCAAACTCTCCGTCCTGAATCGTAATTCGCCACGGCAGGCCGTAAGAGGTATACTGTTTACCGGTATCTTCGTCTTTTTGTGCTTTGGAATGAAGAAAGGTTTTATAATCTTCATTTACCACCCGATAAACTTCATAAATATCGGTATCGACAATTCTTTGATTTTGTAAATTGAAATGAGTATTATAAGCCG
This sequence comes from Bacilli bacterium, assembly GCA_023228385.1. GTDB lineage: Bacteria > Bacillota_I > Bacilli_A > ML615J-28 > CAG-698 > UBA3946. The sequence continues at coordinate 1,893 of JALOBF010000192.1, read as the reverse complement.
ATATCATCGCTGTATTATAATCTTCACATCGAGTGGCGCAAAGTGACATATCAAAAACATGTTGTGCTCCCTCGGAAATCGGATGGAATTTTCGGGATGTGTCAAGCGAAGGATAAGCGATTTCTATTTTCGCTTCCGCTTTGGAGTTTATCGCCGTAAGCGAAGCAAAATTATTATCAATATAATTAACAATCGGTTGATAGCGCGAGAGGGAAACGGTATATCCGGTATCGGCATTATACATCATCATCATCGGCAAACCGAGTTGAGTTTCCCGAAATACTTTACTCGTAAGTCCGGAAGGAAAATTTAAGAAAATATTGTTCGGAACAAACCAGTTGTAAGTACCGCTTCCCTTAGAACCGATTGAATAAATGCTTTCAAAGCCGGTGTCGGCACTTTTCGCTTCAGTAACGATAACCGCTTTTCTAATATTGAAAACTCCGGTTTCACTTTCTTTCGGAAAATAATAATGGTCGAGAACGGTAATTTTCGATCCGGCCGCCGTTTTAAACTCGGCTTGAGCCAAAAAACCGTAATCTTTCATAACGATTTCACGGTAACCAGAGAAGTGGTTTTCTGTTGTTTGGGATTTAATATAGACTTCCGCCGGAAAAGCATTTGCATACATCAGCCTATCCGGGGTAGCGGGTGCAGTTGATGGCAAGTCTTTTATATAAACTAATTCCAAACTATAATTATTGTCTTTCTTTACAAAATCAAGACGATAATCACCGTTAACCATGCTTAAAATATTGTTATCAATATTTATTAATTTACCTTTGTCTTTTACTTTCGGTAATTTATCACTGTCAATCCGATTACTCGGCAGAGGAAATTCTGTAAACGAACGTGGCACCCGATAGCTAAGATCGGGATTCTCGGTTTTTCCGCAACCTGAAAAAAGAAATAACCCAATCCAGGCGAAAAGAGTAAAGGTCGCAATTTTCAAAAAGATATTTCTCATGATTTAAGCTCACCTCTCCGACATTAGTCTATTTCTCTAGCAACCGTATTCAAAAATATACGATGAGCCTTACCCCCGACCCCGATTTGATCCAATCTCGTCCTTAACTCATCAAGCGGTATATCTTTAAAATTCATAACATCGGCCGCTCCAAACTCCACAATCATTTTGCTGATTGGTTCGGCATTGGCAACCGAAGACCAGGGGAGCCAAACGCCCATAATACCTTCGTCATCAACCGCCGAACTGAAACCGAAACTGAAAATTGTTGAGGCTTCCGCCACCAAACTACGGTAGGGATACCCTAATTTTCCGTCCCAATCCATAATTGATTTCGTGTTTTGTTGAATAAATTCGGCTTGTTTTAAATAAATCTCCTCACCGGTAATAATATAAATTCTAAACAATTCATAATAAATATATGCGATGTAATTATCAACCCCGGTACCGCCGCAAACAATAAAACTGGACCCGTCGGTATAACCGTATTTTAAGGGATAGGCGGCCTTGAGGTCGCTTGAATTAGGCCTTATCGGGAAACTGGTCACCAAAACGGCGGACATCGTAAAGGCCGTGGCCTGACGCAAACAATCAATCCATTTCTTATCTTTCGTCAGCGTATATAAAGTGTCGTAAGCATACATTGCAAAGACCCCGGCTTCTTTGTCGACGGCATTGGGGTTATCACAAGTGCCGCCGTAATACTTGTTTTCCGGATATAAATGGTTATAGATATAATCGCCGGCGGTTAATACCGCTTCTTTATATTGTTCCTTTCCGGTCAACTCATACATTTTTCCTAAAAAGCGAACCGGCATCGTTGTATTCTTTTTACTTGCAGACTGACAGATATTACCGCCCGGCTCCCGAATACCGTCGTCGCCGTCTCTAAACATACCGCCGCTCCAATTATAGCAGCGATACCA
>JALOBF010000190.1 GCA_023228385.1 Bacilli bacterium | reverse complement strand
GATTGATATTATAAATATTGATCTGTCTATTGCTTGGCACTATCTTGGTGAAATATTGGGAGAAGCATCTTCCGTTCAAATAATAGATGAAATTTTTTCCGCTTTTTGCTTGGGAAAATAAAAAAAACTGCGTAAATTTTAAATAAACTTGCACGGTCTTTTTTCTATTTGATGAGTATCTATTGTTTGTGTGTTATAAAAAGCACTTTTTTAGTGATTATTGGATAAAGCCCTAATCCAATAACGGGAATAAGAAAATACCGAAGCATATCCATCATGATGTTTTGTTTTGGGAGAACGGTTTTTAAGCCAAAAAGAACTCCGACTACCAATATAAGGGCGATGACGGCTCTAATGATTTTTATTTTTACGGAAGCTTCATTGATAAAGTTTACAAAGCGATATTCTAAACCGATAGCGACAACATATCCAGCAAAAAAAGCGAAAGAAGTATAAAAGTCTCGATATAGCATAATTTCTTGATAATTAGTTCGCCAGAATATAAAGATAAAAGGCAGAAAAATAATAAGCAGCACGATGTATAATAAATATTGTTTCCGGAAAGAGTTTTCGCATTTATGGTGAAGATAAGTGCCGGCAACCGCACAGCTAATCCCTAAGGCAATACCAGCAACAACATCTGTAGGGTAATGAACGCCTAGGTATATCCGGGAAAAACCAATTAATAATACTAAGACACCGACTACGATGGTAATAGATTTCTTTTTAAATTCTAAGGCAAAGGAAGTATATGTTACCGCTGAATTTTGGGTGTGACCGCTTGGAAACGAAGAACCGGTTGCTGTTTCCGGTCGAACTGGTTGATAATTGGCTTTTGGATGTTTCCACGGCCGCTCTCTCATAACAATACCTTTAATGACGTTATTTAAAAGCAGTGAGGAAAAAATCGCAAAAGCCATCCTTTGTCCCACTTTTTTGGAATATATAAAATAAATAAAAATCAGCAGGACAATTAATACTTCTTTTTCACCAAAAAAAGTTATGGCCTCAAATAAGATATCAAAAAAATTAGTTGCAACATCCCGTAATGCTTGGATGATTTGAATTTCCCAATTGCTCATATATCATTGGTTTCCTTTCCTCTTATGGTTCTATTTTATAATGAAACACATTTAAAGTAAAGTTAAAATAAAAAAAGCGGGAACAATAACGCTATTTCCGCTTTTATTTTTTTACTTATCTTTTAGTATTTCTTTCATTGATGCTGCTAAACCGGCAATCCCTTGAAGTTCTGAAGGAATTATTATTTTAGTAGCCTGACCGTCTGCCATAGCAGCTAGGGCATCATAAGCTTTTATGGTAAGAACAGCGGTATCGGCACCTGCATCTTTCACCATTTCTATTCCTTTGGCATTGGCTTGTTGAATAGTAAGAATTGCTTCGGCTTCTCCTTGAGCTTTTAATATGGCCGCCTGCTTTTTACCTTCGGCTTCTAATATTTGTGATTCTCTTAAGCCTTCAGCCTGTAAGATTCTTGCACTCTTGTCACCTTCGGCTCTTAGGATTGCTTCACGGCGTTCGCGTTCTGCTCTCATTTGTTTTTCCATTGCGTCTCTGATGTCTTTTGGGGGGAGAATATTTTTTAATTCAACGCGGTTTACTTTAATTCCCCAAGGGTCGGTCGCTATATCGAGAATATCGCGCATTCTTGCGTTAATTAAATCGCGGCTGGTTAAAGTTTGATCTAAGTCGATTTCCCCGATAATATTACGAAGAGTTGTTGCTGTTAGTTTGTCAATTGCAAAGATTGGATTTTCAACGCCATATGTATAGGCTTTCGGATCGGTAATTACAAAGAAGACAACAGTGTCAATTTGCATTGTCACATTGTCTTTTGTAATAACCGGTTGCGGATCAAAATCCAGCACTTGTTCTTTAAGCGATACCTTTTTTACAATTTTGTAAAAGAAAGGTACAAGGTAATGAATCCCCGTTTCCCAAGTTTTATAATATTGTCCTAGTCTTTGAACGACATAAGCGTTAGCCTGCGGGACAATTCGAAAACCGGAAACCACAATAATAATAATTACAACAATGACAATGGTAAGGGCTGCAATAGCACCTCCCGATAAGAATAATGGATTAAAAGACATAAAACCCTCCAATTTTTATTTTTTAAAAATCAATACAAAATCTTAAGATAAACGGAAATCTCTAAATTCAATGCGATTAACTATAATCCATCATCGATTAATATGCTCATTAAGATTAGTATGTGTTTCTGTGATAGTTTGATTATGCTTATTTAATGCTTCGTCTAAATTAAATTTTTTTATGATGAGGCCATTTATAATAAAAGACGATTACATGAATTTGTATTACCTTATTGTCTTTGGTGGTTAATTTTTGCGATTTGAAGCTCTACATTTATTCTTTTAGCAACACTTTATTTATAATTTTTTATAAGAAAGGCATAAGGTAACTAATTCCCATTCTCCAATTTGCATATTGTCCGAGCCTCTCGATAATACATACATTGGCTGCGGAAACAAATCGGAATCCACAATAATAATTAAAATAAAAGCGGCTATTAATGCCGTGATAAGATTTCCGGACATTAGAAATAATGGATTTAGATGTATTAAATCTCAGTTATATTAC
>JALOBF010000191.1 GCA_023228385.1 Bacilli bacterium | reverse complement strand
AAGGCGCAGTTTACTGGTCGATAAACTGAAAATCAAATTATCATCGGCCGGTTATCCGGTAACTTTTGTGACGTTTGATCTTCTTTATTGCGATCATGAAACCGTAACCGATAAACCGTTACTGGAAAGAAAAAAACGCTTAAACCAAATAATCAAGGAAAATAATCAAATTGTGGTTTCCCGGTATATCGAAACGAAAGGAATAGATTTCTTCAACCTGGCAAAAAAAGAAAATCTTGAAGGTGTCGTGGCTAAAGAAAAAAACAGTCGGTATTATTCCGGTAAAAGATGCGACGTTTGGCTGAAAATAAAAGTATACCAAGAAGAAGATTTAGTTATTTGTGGCTACATTCCTAAAGAAAGCGGTAGCATAAAGGACTTAATTTTAGGCGAATATGATCAAAACGGGCGGTTATCGGAAAAAGTAAAAATTAATACCACCAAAAACCAAAAAGTGATTCTTGATTTTGCCGCCACTTTTCCGGCGGAACCGCTGTTTCTGACTTCCGACGACAATGCTGTTTGGATGAAACCGTATCTTGTCGGAACGGTCAGTTATATGATGAAAACAACCTCCGGCGGTTTAAGACAACCCGTATTTAAAGGAGTAAGTACCGATAAAGTCGCCTCCGATTTATTAAAAAGTTAAATTCTCATCTATGTAAAAAAATGCCCTTATACCTGATAAGAGCATTTTTAATGAAAAAGACTGCGAAACAAATAATGATTCACAGTCGGTTTTTTATTAATACATTCCCTGCGGCATAGCCGGTTCTTTTTCTTCTTTAATTTCAGCAACGGCAACTTCGGTTGTGATAAATAAAGCCGAGATGGAAGCGGCATTAAGAACGGCACTTCTTGTAACTTTCGTCGGATCGACGATTCCGTTTTTGAACATATCAACCCATTCGCCGGTTTTGGCATTAAAACCAATATTCCCTTTTTCTAATTTCTGTTTTTCAACAATTTCGCTGGCATCATAGCCGGCATTTTCCGCAATTTGATAAATCGGGGTTAAAAGGGACTCCATAACAACGTTGATGCCTTTCTGCACATCAATAACATCGTGTTTCAGTGCGGGTTTTAATTCATTATAGATTTCAACTAAAACGGCACCGCCACCGATTACGATTCCTTCTTCAACCGCTGCCTTGGTAGCATTTAAAGCGTCCTCAATCCGCATTTTCTTTTCTTTAAGCTCGGATTCGGTCAAGGCTCCAACCTTTACCACGGCAACACCGTTGACCATTTTAGCCAAACGCTCATTATAACGCTTCTTATCGTATTCACTGGTAGCATTTTCAGCATGTACGCGAATTTCTTCCACGCGATGTTTGATATCATCTTGGTCACCGTTACCATCGATAATCGTTGTATCATCTTTGCCGACGATAATCTTTTTAGCAACGCCCAAATCATCAATCGTAATATCGGTAAGTTCCATATTTAAATCCTTGGCATAGAACTTGGCACCGGTCATAATGGCGATATCGCTAAGCTGATCTTTTTGATTGTCACCGAAGCCCGGGGCTTTCGTCGCAACAACATTAAAGGTTCCACGAAGTTTATTGACAATCAGAGTACTGGTTACTTCCGGTTCAAGATCGTCGGCAATAATCAATAATGGTTTATTGGCCTGAACAACTTGTTCCAATAATGGAAGTATATCTTTTACCGTACTGATTTTTTGATCGGTAACCATTACCAATGCATTTTCCAAAACAACTTCCATTTTTTCACGATCAGTAACCATATAAGGGGAGATATAACCTTTGTCATACTGTAACCCTTCTACAACTTCCAAATAAGTATCAAAACCTTGCGATTCATCGACGCTGATTACGCCGTCACGACCGACTTTTTCCATCGCCTCGGCAATAATCTCTCCGATTTCCGCACTATCCGATGAAATCGTAGCAACACTGGCAATATCGGCATTGGTTTCGATTTTACGGGTTTTTTCAAGTAATTTTTCGGCTACCTTTTTTCCGGCGAATTCAATGCCTTGACGAACAAACACCGGATTTGCTCCTTTTTCAACGGCACTGATGCCTTTATGGATCATCGATTGCGCCAAAACCGAAGCGGTTGTTGTACCATCACCCGCATCTTCATTGGTTTTATTGGCAACTTCATAAACTAATTTAGCGCCCATATCTTCAAACTTGTCTTCCAACTCAATTTCTTTCGCAATCGTAACACCGTCATTGGTAATAAGGGGAGAACCATAACCCTTATCCAAAACAACATTACGACCTTTCGGACCGAGCGTAATTTTGACGGCATCAACTAAAGTGTCGACTCCGCGCAACATTGATGTTCGCGCTTCTTTGGAAAAACGTAATTCTTTACTCATATTATACCTCCTATTGTACAATTGCCAGAATATCTTTTTCCGAAATTACCAGATATTCTTCTTCATCAATTTTAAATTCTGTGGCTGAATATTTTTTATACGCCACTTTGTCGCCGACCTTAACGGTCATCGGTACATGTTTACCGTCGGCATAGGCTCCGTCGCCAACGGCAACAACGGTCGCAAAACTCGGCTGCTCTTTGGCATCGCCGGTTAAAATAATTCCGCTTGCTGTTTTTGTTTCAGCTTTTTCTTTTTTTAACACA
>JALOBF010000189.1 GCA_023228385.1 Bacilli bacterium | reverse complement strand
GGGCGGTATTCGCCAATACAAACGGAACCAACGAAATCGATTCGGTAATGGATTTGGTCGATCGCTTTACTCCGCCGATATTAATTATGTTCTTTGTTATTAGCGGTGCCGATTTAGATTTAACCGTTCTAACCGCAGTCGGTATTATCGGAATTGTCTATATTGTTTTACGAGTCATCGGTAAAATAAGCGGGGCTTATCTTGGGGCTTATCTTTCTAAAAGCAGCAAGAATATTAAAAAGTATTTGGGTTGGGGTTTAATCCCCCAAGCCGGTGTCGCCCTTGGTTTATCGCTGGTTGCTTCTAATCTCCTACCACCAGCAGAAGCATCAATGATTAGAGCGGTTATTATTGGTGCAACTTTAATTTACGAATTAATCGGTCCTTTTGTCACTAAATTAACCTTAACCAAAGCCGGAGAAATCTCTGTCTAAAGCAAATAAAAGAAAGCATTTCAAAATTAATTTTGAAATGCTTTTATTCTTTTTTTAAACGCCTAACTTTTCTTTGCATTAAAAGGCCAAAAGTCAATACAGTTAAAATCGGCATAAGCGCAACCAAACCGACAATGCCGAAACCATCAATCAACGGGTCGCCGCCTAAACTCTCGGCCACACCGGTGCTTAAGGGTAAAATAAACGATGCAACCATTGTACCGGTAACGACCCCGCCGGAATCAAAACTCATAGCGGCATATTCAGGTTCCAAAAAAAACGTCATAATAATGGCGATAATATAACCGGGTATAATAATCCAATATATTTGAATTTTATATAATAATTTTATCATGGCTAATGCTATCGCTAAACCGACACCGATGCATAATGCTATAAACATTAATTTGCGTTTAATCGTTCCGCCGCTGGTTGCTTCAACTTCTTTAACTAAAACATAAATGGCCGGATCCGCCAATGTTGTTGACAGTCCGATTACAAAGCCTATCGGGACAATCAACCATGTATGTTTTAATTTTCCCAATACTCTTCCCGTTTCACGGGCCAACGGTAAATAACCAAATTTCACACCCTGTAAAAAAAGAATTAAACCGATGGCGGTAAAGGCCGCTCCGATAAAAACTTTTTTTAATTGCTGTTTACTATACTTCAGAAACCAAAAATGAGCAATAATAAAAATTACCATAATCGGCAACAGTGCCAACAGCACATCTAATATAACCGCAGAAATATCGGTAAAGGGGTTGAACTTCATCCTAAAATCACCCCCAAAAGTAAAATGGCAAGGATTGGCCCGAGTGAAGCCAAAACTAACACTCCATAACTTGACTGCGATTTTTCATCCTTAGCAGAAACCGCAGAAATACCTAGCCCCAAAGCCAAGAAAAAAGGTACCGTTAAGGATCCGGTGGTAAGGGTACCGATATCAATCGCCATACTTTTATATGCCGGCGGAGCCAATAATAATAATATGAAAAATAAAGAGTATCCGATCGTAACGACATATTTAAATTGCCATCTGAAAATAAACATTAAAAAGGCAAGCAAAATAAATAAACCGACGGAAAATGCCGTAACATATAATAAAAGGTATCTGGACATATTGGGACTGATTGTAATAATTTGGGTAATAATCGTTTGAACCGCCGGTTCCGGCAGCGTAACGGCAAAACCGATGGCAAAGGAAAAAATAAATACCACGCTGAGTTTTCCTTTTTGGATTAATGAAGACCCAATATCAGAACCCATTGGGATAAAGGCGGTGTTGACTCCGAATAAAAATAAAGCGATGCCTAAAATAACAAAAATATTGCTTGTTAAGAAATTAATATATAAAGTAATATCTAATTTCACAACCGCAAATTGTAAAACCGTCATTATTATTGTAATCGGAATAACACCCAAAGCTACTTCTTTTAAGATTTTCCCCATATTAATCTCTTATTCCAATAACTTTATTTAAATCTAAAGTAAATAATATACCGCGATTAGGGTCTTCCAATTTTAATTCCCGATTGATTGCTTCACATATATTCGGTACAATATCCACATTGGCGATAATTAATACTATTTCTTTTTCCGGTTCGATTTCAATCCCAAAAAACTTTTTACTTTCATAAATACCGGTTCCCCGCCCATGCATAATAGTCCCTCCGGTAGCACCGGCGGCGGTTGCCGCCCGCATAACATCGGCGTCCTTATGTTTGTCAACAATAACTACTATTAATTCTTTTTTCATGAAATCCTCCAACTGTTTTACGATAAATTATATATATATTATACACTATTTTCACTGTTTTGTTGAGGTAATAAACAATAATCGTATCGTTTATTAAAAAATTAATTATAAATTAAACACTTATGCTCATCATTAAATATTTTTATATTAAAAATTTTCCCATAATAAGTCTTTTTTAAAAAAAATCACCATGCCAGGTTCCGAAATAAAATTTTTTTAATATAATTGTTTACAATATAATGGAAAGTATTGTATAATGAAATGTAAAACGTTTTCAAAAGGGGAGGATGAGGTGACATTATTTGAAAACCTATTACCCAAAGCCCAAAGCAAACCAATAAAGACGGTGGCTTTGGCATGTCCGGAAAACGCTGCGGTGATTGAAATGATTACTGCTGCTTTGAAATTAAAGATGGCAAATTTTATTTTATTCGGTAATTTAAATAAAATAAATGAAA
>JALOBF010000188.1 GCA_023228385.1 Bacilli bacterium | reverse complement strand
CGCTTTAATTAAAGGGGTTATTCCGTCAGTATAACGTGCATTCATTGTTTCTTATATTAAGGTTTAAGCAAAGTCACAATTGCTTCGTTCTTACTATCAAACCCATAATCAAAAGAAAAGCTATCGTCGCCCTGTTTTCACATAACCGGATGACAATTAATTTCCATATAAAAAAGACTACCGGCGGCGGCGATAGTCTGATTAAAGAATCTAAGTTTTGAATCTCATAACCCTGATGGCGAAGACTGTCAATAATCTTGGAGAGTGCTTCGAGATTACTGCGGGATACGGAATGCAGCAGGATAATCGCCCCGTTATGATGATTATCCATAATATGCCGGTATGAATAATCCCCACCGCGTTGATTATCGGTATCCCAGTCTTTAAAGGCTATTGACCAAAAAACGGTGCTGTAACCGAGTTTTTGCACACGAAGCAGAGCTTCTCGATTAAATGAACCGGCTGGGGGACGAAATAGTTTTGGCATTTCAATACCAACTACATTACGATAAGCGATTTCAACTTTCCCCAGTTCCGAAGAAAGCTCTTCAAAACTTAAAGTTGTAATATTCCGATGCGACCAAGTATGGTTGCCGACTAAATGACCTTCGTTTACAATTCGCTTTAATAATTCGCTTTCTCTTTTAATAAAATCTCCGGTCACAAAAAACGTACTTTTGATTTTCTTTTCCTTTAAAACATCTAATATACCGGCGAGGACACCGTTATCATAACCGGCGTCAAATGTAATATAGACATGTTTATAATCGAAAGAACCGACATAGTAAGTTGAAGTTCCCTCGATTTCCCGGGCATAAAACCCAATATCAGGACATTTGTGTTCATTGTTTCTTTTAAAACCCCAGCCATAACTTGCCGCTTTAACCATCGGAGTACCGATTAAAACCTGAGCGAATACACAAAAAAGAAACAAAAGTTTTTTCAAAGAAAACCTCCTATTATGTATTCATTTCTATTGTTTACAAAAAAGCGATTTTTTTAACTGAAAAAAACTGCCAAAATAATTAACTATCATTCCGGTTATTATTATATAGTTGCCGTAATACAAAACCAAAAGCGATAATGATAAAACCGTAATAATCGAATACCCAATACCAAGACGATTAAAGGCATTAATGATAATAACATACAGCGAAAGTAAGATATAAAGCATCAGGGTCGCAAAAACGGCACCTTTATACGCATCACGAAAGCGCATTTTTTTCGGCGGCGTATAAATATATAATATCAAAACCGTCAGGAAAATAACAAATAGCTCCAATATAAACTGTACCAGTTTTACTGTCCAGTAACTGTTGCCAGCCGTGATTTTTCGGATCAGATAATTACCGATAAACACAATAAACATTTCAAAAATAAAAACCAAAATCAACATCGAAAACATTAAAAAAGCGCTGATTCGACTGATAAATCCAACCCGCGGCTTTACTTCATAATAAATAAAATCGGCTATCCGGTTATAGCCGTTAATCGTTTTCGAAGCCGCCCATATTAGGTTAAGAAAGATGATTGTTGAAAAGGAACTGAGGGAAAAAGTCGGTAACACCGAGCGCAGCGTATCGGAAAAGCTCGCGGAAAGAATGACGATTATCCGGGGCAAAAGAACGGTTTCCAAAATATCGGAAGCGGACGCGACAATCTGAAAAACGATAATCAATAAACAAACAACCGATAAAAGCATATAAAAAGAAAGACTGGCGCTATTGCGCGCAACATTATATTTAGTGTTATAGGCATTATAAATCGCAACCGTCTTACGGATCGACTCGAATATTTTCATTAAAGTCACCAAAAATATTTTTTGCCCCGAAGCGGTTTATATACATTAAAACATCGGGGCAAAAGCTTTTAAAATGGCGACAAGAATTCTTAACAACCACGATTTCTTCATACATTCTTCATAAGTCACCAAATGAGATACTTCCAAACATTTATTAAAATCAAGGGACATCTCCAAAATCGACTTTGTCTTATATAACAGGCAGGATGCTTCATAATGAAGATACAGACTGCGAAAATCAAGATTTGCGGAACCGAAAAGGGCTATTTTATCGTCAACCACAACTACCTTGGAATGAACAAATCCCGGTAAATAACGATAAATCTTTACACCGGCGGCAATTAACTCCGGAAAATAAGATTGACTCACGGCAAATATGATTTTTTTGTCGGGGATATGCGGCATTAAAATGCAAACGTCAACGCCGCTTTTAGCCGCTATCTGTAAAGCGGTAATTGTTTCATGATCTAAAATCAAATACGGGGTGGTAATATAGATATGCTTTTTAGCGCTGTTAATAATCTGTAAATAGATATCGGCCGTTGCCTGATTATTGTCAAGCGGACCGTCGCCGAAAGGTTGAATATAACCGTTTGTATTATAAGTTATATTTGGTCGATAATCACGATATTCGATTTGTTCTTTAGTACAAAACTGCCACATCTGAAGAAAAAGGAAAGTCAGATTCCAAACCGCCTCGCCTTTAAGCAGCATTGCCATATCCTTCCAGTGACCAAACAAAACTTTTTTATTAATATATTCATCGGCAATATTAATTCCGCCGATAAAACCTACTTCACCGTCGACAACGGTAATTTTCCGATGGTCCCGATAATTAATAACCATCGTTAAGCGGGGACGAAACGGATT
>JALOBF010000023.1 GCA_023228385.1 Bacilli bacterium | reverse complement strand
CGAGGACACACATAAATATAATTGGAACAGGTCTTAAAACTAAAACGGAAAGGGCAAAAAAACGCCATGATATTAAAGTGATACCGGCAATAAAACAGATGATATCATCGGGAAAGAAAGGTAATAATAAAATTAAAACCAAAACCACTTTTTCTTTTCCTTCAAATGTTTTAAGCAGTTTTTTTGTATTTTCTTCACCGACAACCCAGTCAACCGCTTTACGGCCAAAGAGCTTTCCGATACCAAAGCCGACTAAAGAACCGAGGACGACACCGATTGAAGTTAGCAATGCATTTTCCCAAGGTGTGAAAATAAGATTGCCGGCAAGAATAGTCGGGAAATTGGAAATGGGCAGAAGAGTTGACTGAATAAAATGTAATAAAATATACATTATTCGATAAAAATTGCCATAAGCTAAAATTAAATCTTTGATATTTTCTTGATCTTTTAATTTTTTATTTAAACCCAATCCCCAATAAAGCCCCATTACGATTCCGATAATGCAAAGTAAAATAATAACTATGACAATTAGTCGGCTTAGTTTAAATTGTTTTTTTTTGTTTTCAAACATAATAATCTCATCAATCGTAAAATTTTAATATTTCATTAATTTCTTTTCTTTTTTTTGAACTAATGCGTTGATTACCATAACCGAGAGCGATAACCAGTCGGATTTTATTTTTAGTATTAATAATCTTGCGGATTTTTTTGGTCTTAAACCAACCGATAATGCATGTTGATAAACCGGCGGCGGTGGCCGTTAACACCAGATGAGCCGTAAAGATACCGATATCAATGGCGGTATAATCAACTTTTTTTATTAAATCGGCTAATTTCGGCAGCAACTGGCTTTTTTCCTGTACAATTATCATAAACGCCGGCGCCTTGTCGGCAAATTTATTTATTCCGAATGTTTGTACTGCTTGCGCTATTTTCTTTCTTTTTTCATTCTCGGTTACGACATGTACCGACCAGGGTTGACTGTTACAAGCTGATGGTGCGAACCTTGCCGCTTCAACAATCATTTCGATTTTTTCTCTTTCCACAGGATGATCGGAAAAATTGCGGCAGCTGGCTCGTTTTAAAATTAGTTCTTTTATCTCTTTTATATTCATATCCAATCATGTATATTATACCACAGATTATTAACCTTTCAAAACAAGTAAATTTTTTTTCTGCGCATTAATCAAATAAAAATTCATCTTTTATGATACTATATAATACACCATTTAATGTCATGGTTTAATTGATTTTTCCGATAATAAATGATATAATAAATTAAGAATAGAAAGGTCACGGAACAAGATGAAATTTAGAGATTATATTTATAAAAGACCAAATCTTGAAGAAATAGGTAAAGAGTTTGAGCATACCATTGAGGTTTTAAAAACCGCCCTATCAGATGCGGAACAAATCGAAGCTATTCACCGGATTAATCAGGTTCGAAGGACTTATGATACAATGGCGTCGCTTTGCTATGTTCGATCGGCAATTGATACCACCGATGCCTATTATGAGAGAGAACAGGATTATTTTGATGAAAATGATCCTCTTTATTCAAGTTATGAACATCGATTGGGAATAGAACTATTAAACAGTAAATTTCGTAGTGAATTAGACAAGCATTTTGGTCATCAATTGTTTGCACTCTTGGAAGCCAAACAAAAAACATTTAAACCGGAGATTATCGACGATCTTAAGGAAGAAAACCGGTTAGTAACCGAATATCGAAAACTTACGGCCAGCGCTAAGATTGAGTTTAACGGTAAAATTAACAACCTGTCGCAGATGGGACCGTACCTTATAGATACTAATCGCCAAGTACGCCGTGATGCGGAAAAAGCAATCGCTGATTTTTTCAAAATAAACGAAAATAAATTTGATGATATCTATGACCGCCTTGTAAAAGTAAGAGATAAGATTGGACGCAAACTGGGGTTTGCTAATTTTATCGAGGTCGGCTATGCCCGTCTGGGTCGCACCGACTATACTAAATATGAAGTAGAGTCTTACCGAATGCAAGTTGAACGGGACTTAGTACCGTTATCCGAAGAGATTATTACCGCTAAAATGAAGCGTTTAGGTATTGATGATCCGAAAAGTTATGATTTGGGAATTGATTTCAAATCGGGTAATCCCACGCCATATGGCTGCCCCAGCGAACTTGTTAACTCGGCCCAAAAGATGTATCATGAATTAAGCTCGGAAACCGGTGAATTTATTGATTTTATGATTAACCGGGAGCTTCTTGATTTAGAGGCAAAAGCGGGAAAAAGCGGCGGCGGTTTTTGTACTTACTTTTTCGATTATAAGTCGCCGTTTATTTTTTCGAATTTTAACGGCACCAGCGGTGATGTTGATGTCCTAACTCATGAGGCCGGCCATGCCTTCCAGGTTTATACCAGTCGGAATAGTCAAGTATTAGAGTATTTATGGCCTACCTATGAGGCTTGCGAAGTCCATTCGATGAGTATGGAGTTTTTTGCCTGGCCTTGGATGGAACTTTTCTTCAAAGACGATGCCGATCGCTATCGCTATCAGCATTTAGCCGGGACCGTTACTTTTATCCCTTATGGCGTTTTAATTGACGAGTATCAGCATCGGGTCTATGAGGAGCCTAATCTCAGTCCCGATGAGAGGAAAAAGGTTTTTCGCGAACTGGAAAAAAAATATATGCCATACAAGGTCTATGAAAATGAGTTTTTCGACAAAGGGACTTTCTGGTTCCGTCAGTCACATGTTTTTGCTACACCTTTTTATTATATTGATTATACTTTAGCCCAGGTATGTGCCCATCAATTTTGGCTATTGGACCGTAAAAATCATCAGGATGCTTGGTCCCGCTATTATCATTTATGTTCTTTGGGCGGCAGCATGTCTTTCATAGCGCTGTGCAATGCAATCGGTTTAAAAAATCCGTTTGTTGCGGGGACGGTTCAAGCCATAACGGCGGCGATAAAATCCCATTTGGATGGTTTTGATCCGTCAAAATTAGTTTAAAGTATTAGTTTATTAAATCCGAACATAATAAAGAGTGGTATTTAATGAGATTTCCCAAAGAAAAAGCCTTAATTATAAATAAAATGAACGATTATAAAAAAGCTTCCGATTACTATAGTATTGCCCAGATGAAAAATCAAATTTTGGACAACTATCAGGAATGTGACACGGAAATATATGAAGATTTAATTCGAGCAACTTTTGCCATCGGCAATTATGATGAGACGATTTTAATCGGAAATGATTTAATTACGAAGAATGTTGAAACATTTACCGTAATATATTATAGTTTACTTGCTGCTCTCGGTAATGATGATATCTATCAAGCTAAATCATTGATTAAAAAAAGCCGATTGCTAAGCAGCGGCGAGATCAAAAATTTATATGAAAAAGACGGTGCCAATTACTCGTATTTACTGGCTTACTCTCATTCCCTTACCAGTATTACCTTAGCTCTCATCGTTGTGAATTTTGTGGAGGGGTTAATCCGGGAGATGGCGAGCGGGGTTGTAATTGATCATGAGTATTTGCTGTTTCGTTTTTTTGATCTTATTAATATGTTATACGAGATTGGATATCCTCCGGAA
Organism: Bacilli bacterium; assembly: GCA_023228385.1. Lineage (GTDB taxonomy): Bacteria > Bacillota_I > Bacilli_A > ML615J-28 > CAG-698 > UBA3946. Next base: position 12,067 of record JALOBF010000023.1, on the reverse strand, counting down.
ATCATCCGTGAACTTTCCAAGGTAATGAAAATAATTTTCAATATCGATATCTAATATATTTCCTTGTTTTTTTAATATAATGTATTTGTAATTATCAAGAATATTTGATATAATAATAAAGTTAAATATTTAAAATAAAGGAGTATAAAATGAAAGTTGATATTGAAAAGCTAACGGGGGAAAAGGTTAAGCTAAGTATAGAATTCGAAAAGGAAGAGTTTGCTCGTTATTATGAAGAGGAGTTAAATAAAATACTTACAACCGTCGAGATAAAAGGGTTCCGGAAGGGTAAGGTTCCGCGCGATATGTATTTAAGAAGATTTGGCGAAGGAAAGGTATTACAGCAGGCCTTTGATCAGGCGGTAAATGATTCGTATATCGATGCTGTTAAAAATAATAAAATTTATGTTATTGATGAACCCCAAATCAATATAGACTTTGAGCGATTCACCAATGAGCGGATTTTTAGTTACACGGCAGAAGTTGCCATTTATCCGGAAGTAAAACTGGGCCAATATTTTGGTATAGAAGTTGAAAAAGATTCAACCGAAATTACCGCTCTCGACATTGATAATTATATTCTCGATGTCAGAAAAAGCAAATCCGATCTGGAGATTGTTGAAGAAGCGCCTTTAGAAGATGGTAATGTTGCTATTTTTGATTTCGAAGGATTTATTGACGGCGCGGCTTTTCCGGGCGGCAAAAGCGAAAACTATCAGCTTGAAATCGGCTCCGGATCGTTTATCCCCGGTTTTGAAGATCAAATGATTGGCATGCGTCCGGGCGAGAAAAAAACCATCACTGTTACTTTTCCCGAAAATTATCCGGCGGAAAATTTAAGCGGCAAACCGGCTGATTTTAAGATTGTTCTTCATGAAGTGAAAAAAAGAGTATTGCCAGAATTAAACGATGATTTTATTAAAGAATTAAACATTCCGGAAATTGTTACGGTTGATGAATACTTAAGTTTTATTAAAGATAAATTGCAATCAGAAAAAAAGGATGCAGGCGAAAAAAAATTTGAATATGATTTATTAAAGAAAGTTTGTGATAATGCCGAAGTTGAAATTCCGGAAATTATGGTCGATAGAAAAATTGATAGTTATATAAAACATGAAGAAGAAAGAGCTAAAAGTTATAATTTACAATTTGAGCAATTTTTAGCTTATCAAGGTTTGGATTTGGAAAAATATAAAAAAATGATCGCTGAGCCGGCTAGATTTGATATATTAAAGGAAGTAGTGCTGGGTGAAATTATTAATGCTGAAGCAATCGTCCTTAATGATGACGATTATGAAAAAGGTTATCAGGAAATCGCCGATGCTTATCATATGCCTTTGGCAGCGATGAAAAAGCAATTTCCTAAGGACCAAATCGAGTATTATTTTCTTTTAAAGAAAACAGTAGACTTATTGAAAGAAAAGGCGATTATTAAAGAGTAAAAATAAATATATTAAATAATATAATATAAGAAGAGGTGTTGAAAATGGCTAATAAACCAAAAAAAGCAAAAGTTTGTTCATTTTGTGGTTTACCGGAATCAAAAGATCGCCACATTATTGAAGGCGACAACGCTTTTATTTGTGATATATGCGTTGGAATTTGCTATCAGATGTTTGAATTAAACTCGATTACAGAAGCTAATGTGGTTCAAACAGAAAAAAATGAATTTACATTAAATTTAACTCCTCAAGAAATTCATAAACGATTAGATGAATACATTATCAGTCAAGAATATACAAAGAAAATCTTATCGGTTGCAGTGTATAACCATTACAAAAGGGTTCAAAATAATCTTTTTGAAGAAAGTGATATTGAAATTGAGAAGAGCAATATTGTGCTTTTGGGAGCAACCGGCAGCGGTAAAACATTATTTGCCCGAACCCTTGCCAATATCCTACAAGTTCCTTTTGCCATTGCCGATGCCACAACTTTAACCCAAGCCGGTTATGTCGGTGAGGATGTTGAAAATGTCTTGTTACGGTTATTGCAAGCAGCAGATTATGATGTTGATCTTGCCCAAAAAGGAATAGTTTATATCGACGAGCTGGATAAACTCGGTCGAAAATCGGATAATCCGTCAATTACCCGTGATGTATCCGGCGAAGGCGTCCAACAGGCCTTATTAAAAATACTTGAAGGAACGGTCGCCAATGTACCGCCGGGCGGCGGGAGAAAACACCCGCATCAGGAGTTTATCCCATTTGACACAACCAATGTTTTGTTTATCTGCGGTGGATCTTTTGAGGGAATTGAAGAAATAGTTAAATCCAGAATCGGCAGGAAAACAATCGGTTTTAACGTTGACAATAATAAAGTTAAAGATTTGTCAGAAGTATATACCAATGTTACCCATCAAGATTTGCAAAAATACGGTCTTATCCCCGAATTGGTTGGCCGATTGCCGATAATAGCCGCTTTAAATGTTTTAAATATTGATGATCTTGTAAAAATATTAAAAGAGCCGAAAAACGCCATTATCAAACAGTATCAAAAAATGTTAAAGATGGATGGTGTTCATCTAGAGTTTGAAGATGAAGCATTAAACGAAATTGCGGTTAGGGCCTTCAGCCAAAAAACCGGAGCCAGGGGATTAAGAGCAATTATCGAAAAAATCATGCTTGAAGTTATGTATAAAGTGCCTGAGGAAAAAGATCTTTATAAATGCATTATTACAAAGGATGTAGTAGTGACTAATGCTGAAGCTAAATTTATTCGTAAACATTCAAAAACAGCCTAGATAAGGTGGGGTCGTATGAAAGTCACGCACGATTACATCAGCAGTCAATACCATCAAGTATATTTCGTTTTTTCTGAAAAAGAAATAAATGAAATTTTTGATGAGGTTGCCGAAGAAAATAATTTAGTCGGAAGGTTATCGCAAAAATCAAAAAAAAAGTTATTGGAATTGACGAAAGAAAAAATTGAAAATGAGGTTGTGGAGGAGGAACTGATTAAATCTGATATTATTCCAATCAGTTTTCGTAAATATCGCTATCTTACACCGCTTGTTCGTAATCATAATCTTTTGCTGATTGTACAATTTTGTGTTTTGCCCACCGATTTACAACTTAATTTTCCTTCTAAGATTCCAAACGGTATTTTCAATATCCCTTATGAAAGTCAGATGATTAAGGATTTTACGCAACAGATTCTGCTTGTTAATAATCAATATGATTATCGAGATGTGAAGGTAGCTAATAAAAAGAGTTATGTGAAATATGATCTTTTCTATACTAAAGATGACTTTGTTATCAATGAAATTAAGGATCAGGTAAACTCGGTTGAGGATTATGAAAATCCCGATGAATATTCGTTTGTTAATTGTAAAGTAGGGGATACGGTAATTCTTGATGAAGATGACGGTATCGTTGTAAAAGCAAAAGTAAAAGAAATTAAAAACAAGGTTCTTCGGCGCTTAAGTAATGAAATCGTTGAAAACCTTAATTTTCTCGGTTGTAAGACCGTTACCGAATTCCGCCAGAAAATCAAAGATATTTTCTCTTTTTCCACAACCGTGGTTTTACTGCTTAATTATTTGGCCGATTTTATTCTTCATAACGGTGATTTTGAATTTGATCAAACCGTTATCGACCATTTTGCTCATGAAGATTTGTCCGAATATGAGAAAAAAAGAGAACTGCTTAAAGAATATATTATTTGGATTATAAATTATAATTACAGCGACGATAATATATTATATATGGATAAAATTATTGAAGAATATGAATTCGATAAAATTTTATTCGATAATCCCCATCGGGTCGACCGTTATCAGGAATTTATTAACCGCCGGATCTATGAAGTCCGGGTATTAGAATATTGTTTAGAACAGAAAATATTAGATATTGAATTATAAACTAAAGGAGGTGAACTCATGTTTTCCAATCATACTGTTGTTTCGGCCGTAGTGCCAGCGATGGCTGTCCGCGGAACTGTCCCCTTGCCTAATAACGAAATAAAGCTTGAGGTCGGAAGAAAAGAAAGCATAGCAGCTCTAAAAACAGCGGCCGCCGGTAAAAAGTATATCGTTTTGTTTGTGCAAAATGATCACAATAAGGATACGCCCGACATTAATAATATTAATCCTAATGGAATTGTTGCTAAGATTGTTTATAATATGGTAGGACAGACTTTCCATAAAGTTAAATTATTGGGCATTGTCCGATGTAAGTTGTTGGAATTTGTTGATACCGATCCATTTTGGAATGCCAGTATTGTTACGGTTCCGATTGTAAATGATGATATGGATAAAGAGTTAGCCTATGTTAGATTACTAATAGAAGAATTACAAAGCGATACACATAAGATATTTGAAGGATATCCTGAATTGGCAAACGTTGTAGCTCAGGGTGTTACTGCCGATAAACTAACTGATGTTTTGGCATATAATCTACCTCTTGATATATCATCAAAAATAAAATATCTTACAACGCCGAATGTCGGAGAACGATTGCGTTTTATGCTTGAAGATTTGAAACGGGAGAAATATATTCGTAATCTGGAGATGAGTATTGAAAATGAAGTTCGCAAATCGATTAGCGAAAGTCAGAAAGAATACTATTTAAGGGAAAAAATGAAAGTCATTCAGGATGAACTCGGTGATAAGGCAAAAAAAGAAACCGATATAGAAGAATTGCGGAACAAAATTTTGGCCGCAAAAATGCCGAAGCCGGTGGAAGAAAAAGCCTTGTCCGAGCTAAATCGTTATGCTTCGATTAGTGTCGCCAGTGGCGAATCGGCAATTATCAGAACATATCTTGACTTTGTTATCGATTTACCTTGGTCAAAAGAGTCAAAAGAATCGAATGATATAAAAAAGGCAAAAGAACAATTGGACCGCGATCATTACGGCCTTGAGGTTGTAAAAGAGCGGATTCTCGAATATCTTGCCGTTCGGATTATGACCCAGAAAAATCCGCAAGCCATTCTTTGTTTTGTTGGACCGCCGGGTGTCGGTAAGACGTCACTGGCTCGGTCTATAGCTGCCAGTTTAAAAAAGCAGTTTGTAAAACACTCGCTTGGCGGCGTTAAAGATGAAGCGGAAATCCGCGGTCATCGCCGCACTTATCTTGGCGCTTTACCGGGTCGGATTCTTCAGGGCATGAAGCGGGCCGGGGTTGTTAATCCGGTGTTTCTCCTTGATGAAATCGATAAACTCTCTAGTGATTATAAAGGAGATCCGGCCAGTGCTCTGCTTGAGGTTCTGGATAGCGAACAAAATAAATACTTTAGTGATCACTATCTTGAAGAGCCCTATGACCTTTCTCGCGTCTTCTTTATTACAACCGCGAATTATTTAGAGAATATTCCGGCAGCCCTAAGGGATCGTTTAGAAATTGTCGAGTTAAGCAGTTATACTGAATTTGAAAAATTCGAGATTGCCAAAAGACATCTGGTAGAAAAACAGTTAATAAATCACGGTCTACAGAAAGAGCGCTTTACGCTTGAGGATGAAGCGCTTTGGGATATCATCAGAAGATATACCAAAGAAGCAGGTGTCAGAGAATTGGAGCGTAATATTGGAACCTTGATTCGCCGGGCCATTAAAAAAATTCTAATGGAGAAAATTGATACGGTAACGATTACCAAAAGCAATCTATCGGAATGGCTTGGCAAACCAAAGTATGATTATTCGAAAATCGACGCTGTTGACCAAGTTGGAGTCGTTACCGGTTTGGCCTATACTCAATTTGGCGGAGATACGCTACCGGTTGAGGTTACATACTATAAAGGAGAAGGCCACTTAGTCTTAACCGGAAAACTCGGTGAGGTAATGCGGGAATCAGCACAAGCCGCATTAAGTTATGTTAAATCGAATGCCGCTAAATTCGGTATTAATACCGAATTATTTAAAGACAATGATATTCATATTCATGTTCCGGAAGGTGCGGTTCCTAAGGATGGTCCATCGGCCGGGGTAACAATTGCAACTGCCATTATTTCTGTGTTTTCCAATCGTTTGGTCCGACATTCCGTCGGTATGACCGGCGAAATTACTTTGCGTGGGCGAATTTTACCGATTGGCGGGATCAGAGAAAAAGCAATAGCTGCCCATCGCAGCGGTTTGAATAAAATATTAATTCCTAAAGAAAACCTTAAGGACTTAGATGAAGTGCCGGAAAGCGTCAGAGAATCTTTAGAAATCGTATCGGTTGAAACGATTGAAGAAGTTATCGGCAATGCTTTAGTTTAGTTGATTTGATAGTCAGCAACGGCTGTTGCTGACTATCAATAATATATATTAGGAAGACAGTATGAAATAAGATATTTTTCTTCTTTTTATAATGTTAAGTATTATTATAACCGGCATACTCAAATATTAAATCATATGATTAAGCAAAAGTGATATTTGAGGAAGAAGGATATACCGTAAACATCATTTATTATCAAGAATAATTTAATATAAAAGATGTCAATAAAATAATAGTGACCGTTGATTTATATAAAATCACATATAATATTTATTTAACTTATGTTTGTGATGAGAATATTTACAATTTTAGAACTTATATCATGAGAAGTTTCAGAAGAAAATTAAAACTAAGTTAACATATTGGTGGGTAAAAAAATAAAATTATTATTTGCTTTTATTGCGTTAATATGGTATAATTATTCTTGGCGATTTATGATTAAATACTAAGCCTTATCTTTTGGAGGAAATTATGCATACAATAGATATTTTTTTGTTAATTATTTCATGCTTATTAATTACAATTATTGTATTACAAGAATCAAAAGAGGATGCCATGCAAGCTTTTTCGGGAGAAAAATCCGATTTATTTGCCAACCGGAAACAAAGAGGTTTTGAAGTTTGGATTAATTATATAACAGCTGGCCTCTCAATTGCTTTTTTTGTTTTCGCAGTACTTGCCGCTTTCTTTGTTGATCGGTTTCCCGTTTAAACAGGAAGCAAATAATAAGCCTGAATACAGGCTTTTTTTAATCAACGCTAGTTAAGGAAAGATTATGAAAGAAAAATTGTTGGATTATTTTCATTCTTCGGAATATCATCCGAAAACATTTGAAGAGTTAATTACCGATTTACAATTAGATAAACAGAAGCAAGAAGTTAAAGCAGTACTGCAGGAACTTACCGCTTCTTTTGAAATAGCCATTAGTAAAAGGAAAAAATATATTCTTCCGAAGGATGCCGGAATTTATATTGGAACAATCAGTATAAAAAATCCTGAATATGGTTTTATCGCAACCGATCATTTTAATCGAGATTTTTATGTTGCAAAAAAAGATTTTGGCGGAGCTTTAGATAAAGATACGGTTATCTTTCAAATTAAGTCTAATTATCCTCAATATCGTAGTTTTAATCATGAAGCAAAAATATTGGGTATTAAATTACGTAATTTGAAATATGTAATCGGTGAGTTGCAAAAAACTAAAAACGAATTTTATATAAAATTGCAATTACATAATATCGATAAAATTATTGTTATAAATCCGGAAGAATATACCGTCGGGGATATTGTAAAGGCGGAGATTGTAGATTATATTCTGCCGATAGAGGCAAGGATAGTTGAACGGATTGGTTTTAAAAACGATATCGATGTTGATATTTTGGCGATTGCTGCCGAATTTGATTTTTCCGATAAGTTTAATTCGGAAACGATACAGGAACTGGACACATTGCCTTTGGATATATCAGCGGAAATTAAATCAAGAAGAAAACCGACCCTTTCCCCGATTATTACAATCGACGGCACTGATGCTAAAGATTTAGACGATGCGGTGGCGATTGCAAAACGGGATAACGGCAATTTTCTTTTGGGTGTCTATATTGCCGACGTGGCTTTTTATGTTAAGGAAAACGGTGCTATCGACAATGAAGCATTAGAACGGGGAACAAGTGTTTATCTTACCAATCGCGTAATACCGATGTTGCCCCCTTTAATAAGTAATAATCTTTGTTCTTTAAATCCACAAACGGAAAAATTGGCTATTGCCTGTGAGATGGAGATTAATGAACAAGGCGAAGTGGTAAACAGTGATATTTTTCCCTCGGTTGTAAAAACTAAGTATCGGATGACTTATGATGATATCAATCAAATCTTTGATGGTAATTTCGAACAGCAGGGAAAATATCAGGATCTAATAGATGATATCTTCCTGATGAGAGAATTAAAGGATGTATTATATATGATGCGGACTCGCCGCGGTGCTTTAGATTTTGATGTTGATGAGGGGAAAGTTATTGTCGCCGATAATGGGAAGCCGCTCGATGTTGTTTTATTAAGCCGGGGTGAAAGTGAAAGAATTATTGAAGAATTTATGCTTATAGCTAATGAAACGGTCGCATCAGCGGTGTTTTATCTAGAATTACCCTTTATTTATCGGGTTCATGATGAACCTGACTATTTAAAATTGGAAACTTTTAAAAAATTGGTTAGTAATTTAGGATATCGGACCTTTAAACGTCGGGTTAACGCCAAACAGTTACAGGATTTTTTAAAGACACTTCGCGAGGAAGATGCTTATCTTAAAATCCTGCTTTTACGTGCTATGGCAAAAGCAATCTATAGTGAAAAGAATATCGGTCATTTCGGTTTAGGCAGCCGTTGCTATACTCATTTTACCGCCCCAATCAGACGCTATCCTGATTTATTAGTTCATCGGTTATTAAGAAAGTATATATTTAGTCAAGCGATTAATCGGGTTGAATGGGTCAGTTTAACCCAAAAAATAGGCGATATCGCCGCCTTATCTTCAAAAAGAGAGCGGGATGCGATGGAATGTGAATACCGGGTTGAGGATATGAAGAAAGCGGAATATATGGCAGATTTTATTGGTGAAAGGTTTGAAGGAATTGTCTCTTCAGTTACCAGGTATGGTTTGTTTGTAATGTTACCCAATACTGTGGAAGGGTTTGTCCATATCAGCAATCTTAAGGGTTATTACGAGTACGACAGTAGTACTATGAGATTAATCGGAGCCCGCGGGAATTATCATCTCGGCAGTAAAGTATTGGTTGAAGTCATTAAATCCGATAAAAAAAGCCGTGAAATTGATTTCAAAATAGTGTATAATAATAGTAGGGTGAAGAAAAATGGAAAACGTCGTCGCCAGAAACAAAAAGGCCGCTCATGATTATTTTATCTTAGATCGATATGAATGCGGTATTGTTTTAACGGGTACAGAAATTAAATCGGTAAGAGGTGGTAAAGTATCTTTGCAGGATGCTTATTGTCGAGTTAAAAACAACGAGTTATTTGTTATTAATATGCATATTGCGAAGTACGAACAAGGCAATATATTTAATCATGTGGAAAAACGTGACCGGAAACTGCTAGTTCATAAAAGCGAGATTCGAAAAATAGCAGGGCGTGTCCAAAAGGAGGGATTAACTTTAATTCCTTTGACTCTTTATTTTGTTGGCGGACTGGCAAAGTTGGAAATAGCCTTATGCCGGGGCAAGAAACTCTATGACAAGCGGGAAGATTTAAGAAAGGCGGCAGTAAGGCAGGAGATTGAAAAAGCAAATAAATTTAAGGGAAGAAGATAATAATGAAATGCTTACGCTGTGGTCAGGAAATCCCCAATAAAACTGTTATTTGTGATAATTGCGGTTTTAATTTTGAAGAACATAAGTTATATGAAAAGTACTTAAAACGTTCGGTTGACCCCGAGGTTCCCGACGAACATAAGGCGAGTCTTATCGACAATCCGGTTCTGACATTAATCTTTGGGGCATTATCGGTTTTGTTTTCCTTTTTGTTTATTACCGCTTCCACAATCACTATAATCTATTTGATTTTGTTGATTTTGTCTGTTTTTTTAACCTTTTATCTTTCCTCAAAACCAAGTAAAACAAAACTTCGCCCTTTACGGAATATTGGTATTGGGATGGTTTACTTTGCCGTGGGCCTTGTAATCTTTAAAATAGTTTATCAATTATTAGGAGTGTTGTTTTTTTAATAAAATAATATACTATATATGGGATAGTAATGGATTCGACAGGCTATCGGATATTGTAATTGCATGCTATGGTTGCGCATATAAAAACGCCGAGGTTTAAATTAACCGCAAATCAAAATGTAGCTTTTGCTGCTTAATAAAAACTAAGTAGCGCCCGCTATAAAATGCCTCTCAAGTTTTATAAACGGGCTCAGAATTGAGGGTTGAATTAAAAAAGGACCTCGGTTTTTAATTCGAGATCTAGGGGTTAGTTCAATAACGGTTTGTTTATTGTTCGTTGTTGAATGAAAGCTAAAACAATAAACTAAGCATGTAGACATTATAATTGATTGTAGTTTGGACGCGGGTTCGATTCCCGCCTATTCCACCAATGTGAATAAGTCGACATTTTGTATCTAATTACAAAGTGTCTTTTTAGTTTTATATAGGATATTGCCGGATATATTTAATTTTTTTAGTGAATTAAAAAAGTCGACAAAGTCGACTGAATTATTGTAATTGTCGATAATGTGCAGTATAATATAACAAAGTAGGTGGTAAAATGAATTACACTAAAACATTAAGAGAATTTTGTATGCAAAATAAAGGAAAAATATTTGATGTTCAATATGAACTAGAGACAAGATTTTCACTAGTTCCTTATAAAACTTTACTAAAGATATTAAATAGATTAGAAGCTGAAGAAGTAGTAACTAAGATTTCTAAAGGAGTGTACTTAGTTAATGGAAGAGATGTAGATAAAGATAGTGCTATTATTGAATATTATGTTGAACATTTTAGCGGGATATTTATGGGCTCTGCAATGTATAATTATTATGATATAAGCGATGATTATGCAGAAGTAGTTGAGATTTATACAAATAGAATCACATCCAACCATAAAACTATTGGCAAATATCTTTTAATAAAATTCAACATTCGTTTTTATGATGAAGTTAAAGGCCTAATTACTACCTTAGAATTAATTGAAAAAGTCAATTCTATAAAAGAGATAGATTATATAAGATATAATGAGGAAAGAGAATATGGATTGAGTTGTTATTCTGATACTATATTTAAAGAAATAGTTTTAAATCATAGATACAAATATGCAACAATAGCAACTTTAGATATTTTACTAGATAAACACGGTATTAAAAATAATGCACTAAAGATATATAAAGAGATTGATAAAAATGTTCTTTAGAAACTGGATTGGTGACACTTTTTAATACAAATTTTATATAGAGAGTTGTTTGTATTCAACCGGTGACAAATAATTTAAGCTACCATGGATTCTAAAGTTATTGTACCAGTTGATGTAATCGAATAATTCTCGTTCCAACTCGTTAAATGAAATAAATCTCTTATCAAAAGCAAACTCTGTTTTGAATATTTTAAAGGTTGCTTCTGCTACAGCATTATCGTATGGAGCACCCTTTGCGCTTAAGGATCGCTTAATATTAAATGCTTTTAATAAATTATCAATAAGTCTGTTCTTAAATTCATTACCTCGATCCGTGTGAAATATTCTGTATTTATTTAAACCGGGTTTTACGGTTGTAAAGGCTTTATAAACCAAATTGGCATCTTTCTTTCGGCCGGCAGCATAACCGATAATTTCCCTATTGAATAAATCTATTAAGATACATATATAATTCCACAATCCGGCTACATTAACATATGTTAAATCACTGACTACTACTTCATGCTCATCACGGTTGTCGAATTGCCGATTAACGATATTTTGAACGGAATCGTTGTTACAACTTGTTGTTGTAACTTTATACTGTTTTTTCGTATAATTCGAAATTAAGGCGTATTTAGTCATAATTCTAGCGATTTTACGGCGTGATGTATGTATTTTATGCCTTCTTAGCATAGCTTGAATCTTTCTAGTACCATAATTGTTACGGCTGTTTTTAAATATTTCAATAACGTGGTTTTCGAGTTTGGAGTCTGTTTTCTTAGGTTTGTGCTTATAGTAATAAACCGTTCTTGAAATGTTTAGTACTATACACATCGCGCTGATACTGTATTTATGTTTGTTTTCTTTAATAATTTTTACTTATCTATCCATTACAGACGCTGACGAGCTTTAAAATATCATTTTCCATTCTAAGCTGTTTTAATTCTTTACGTAATTTAATAAGTTCATTTT
>JALOBF010000187.1 GCA_023228385.1 Bacilli bacterium | reverse complement strand
AGCTAACCGCCCCGAAACGGGTTGTAACTTCGGCAGTGCCCGTTAAAGGCGGTATAATGTCAATGGTTTCGGTAAAGACGGCGGTACCGCTGCCTAAAGATTTAACTTTTTCCGCCCTTGAAACTTTAAAAAATCTTAATTTACAAGCTCCGATTGGGATGCATCAAGTGATAGTCAATAATGTTTGTAACAGCGGCGTTGATTTTATCGCCACTAAAGAGATAGCGAAAAAGGAGAAGAATTAATATGGAATATATCTTGGCATTAGATCAGGGGACAACCAGTTCTCGGGCGATTGTTTTTAATCGTTACGGCGAAATTGTCGGGAGTGCTCAACAGGAATTTAAGCAAATCTACCCGCAAAGCGGCTGGGTTGAACATGACCCGACCGACATACTAGGCAGCCAGGTCGGTGTTATCGGCGAAGCTTTAATTCGGGCTAATGTCACCGGAAAGCAAATTAAGGCGATTGGCATTACCAATCAGCGGGAAACCGTTATTGTTTGGGACCCGGTAACGGGACGGCCGGTATACAATGCGATAGTTTGGCAATGCCGGCGCACCGCTTTCGATTGTAATCGGTTAAAAAAACAAGGTTTCAGTGATATGATATATAAAAAAACCGGATTGGTTATTGATGCTTATTTCAGTGCTACCAAAATCAAATGGATTTTGGATAATGTTCCCGAAGCAAGGGATAAAGCGGAAGCGGGGCGGTTATTGTTCGGAACGGTTGATACTTATTTAATGTGGACCCTTTCCGGCCGAAAGATTCATGCCACCGATTATTCCAATGCTTCCCGGACGATGCTTTTTAATATTCATACTTTGGCTTGGGATAATGAGTTGCTTGCTTTATTCGATATCCCCCGTTCAATGTTACCGGCGGTTTATCCTTCAAGTTATGATTACGGTTATACCGATGAGGCTGTTATCGGATATAAGATTCCGATTTGCGGAGTGGCCGGCGACCAACAGGCGGCCCTTTTCGGTCAATTATGTACGGAGAAGGGGGCTGTGAAGAATACTTACGGAACCGGCTGTTTTATGCTGATGAATACCGGTAACGAAGCGGTAACTTCAAAAAACGGTTTGATTACCTCACTGGCCGCCGGTTGCGGGGGAAAACCCCACTATGTTCTGGAAGGAAGTGTTTTTGTCGGCGGTGCGGCGGTAAAATGGTTGCGGGATGAGATGCGGATCATCCGTGAAGCGGCAGAAACGGAAAAATATGCCCGTTCGGTTCAGGATAACGGCGGTGTTTATATCGTTCCCGCATTTGTTGGTTTGGGCGCGCCTTATTGGCGGCCGCAAGTTCGGGGAACCGTAATCGGTATCACCCGCGGAACGAAACGCGAACACTTTATTCGGGCGACCCTGGAAGCAATAGCGTATCAAGTTTATGATATTTTTAAAGCAATGGAAGAAGATTTGGGGCGAAAAATTGAATGCCTGGCCGTTGACGGCGGGGCCTGTGTTAATGATTTTTTAATGCAGTTTCAGGCTGACATCTTAAATATAAAAGTGACTCGACCGAAATTGATTGAAGTTACGGCTTTGGGGGCGGCCTATCTGGCCGGCCTTTGTATCGGTTATTGGCAAGATATTGATGATATTCGTCATAACGTTGTGATTGATCGGGAGTTCAGTTCCGATATGCCTGATACGACCCGTGAAAAACTGTTGACCGGTTGGCGTAACTGTTTACGGGCGGCAATGGCGGCTGAAGAAGACACTGCCAATGCGCCGTTATCGGCTGAAGAAAGAAGGTCAAAACGATGATTGTTTTCCCCGATTATAAAAACAATATTCTTAATATCTCGGCCTCACTCGCCGCTTATTTGGGAGTTGAAAACTCATATCCGCAATTGGATATTCTTCAGGATAAACTAAATAAAGGTTTTTCGACCGTTATATTTATAATTTTTGATGCTTTAGGTTATTATAATCTTAAATATCATCTTGATGAGAATGATTTATTAGTCCGGGAAACTCATAAAAAGATAACCAGTGTTTTTCCGTCAACAACCACCAATGCGACAACGACCATGATGAGTCTTTCTTATCCCGGCGAGCATTGCTGGCTGGGCTGGAGTCTTTATTTTAAAGAAATTGATTCTTGTGTTGATATCTTCCTTAATAAAATATCGGGTAAGGACCAATATCTTAAGGAAGACTTTGTTTTTAATATTATCCCTTACAGCAATTTCTACAATCGCAAGAAGAATGAGGCGATTGATGTCTATACCTTGTTTCCGGAATTTGTGGCGACAGGGAAAAGTAAAAACCATCGCTCCTATCGGGATTTGGCCGATATGTTTACCCATCTTGATGATTTCTGCCGTACGCCCGGTCGGAAAATAATTTATACGTATTGTAATGAACCGGATCAAACCATGCATTTACATGGGGCCACAAGTAACGAGACCGGTCAAATTATTAAAGAAATAAACCGATTGGTTTCCTCTTTCTCCGAACGCCTAAGTGATACTCTGTTGATTATAAGTGCCGACCACGGTCAAATCGACATAACGGAACATATTGAGCTGTATCGCGACCAAGCGTTGCAGAAATATCTGGTTCGTCCGCTTTCGATGGAAACAAGAGCCGCAAGTATGTTGGTTGACCCCATGCGGGAAGAAGAATTTCAAAAGTTTTTTAGTTCAATATATTCGGAACACAGTCTTT
>JALOBF010000186.1 GCA_023228385.1 Bacilli bacterium | reverse complement strand
ATCCAATAATACAATCAATATTCGTTGTAAAAGTATTTTTGCCGAATTTAACGGCGCATCGCCGGGGGATGATGTAAACATTAATGAAATCGAGATTTATATCGTAAAAGATAATAATAAATATTATTATCAATACAATTATGATTCTGAAAATTTATATTCTTTAAATCGTAATTAATTTGTAAGTTTCCAAACTCGGCTCGGGTGCTGACTAAGTCAGCACTCTTTATTTTTACCCCAAACTCTCAATAAAAAAAAGAGCATTCCCCTTTGGGAAACACTCTTAAATAGATTATGTATAAACATTACCTGAAGATGTTTTCAATAAACTCATTATGCTTTTCCATCAGTTCCTGCAGTGCTTCGGAGGCGGTTGGGACAGTGCCATAAATCTTAATCTTTTGCGAAGAGCGAATGTCTTCAAAACTGAAAATTACTTCAACCTCAATATTTTGCTTGAATTCAGCGGATATTGTAAGTTTTCCTTGTTCGCTGACGGTAATCCCTTCTACTTCTTCCGCCAAAAAACATATAACGGCTCCCGGGTAGGCAGCGCCGAAACGGTCCAGTAAATATGCATTAAATTCATATTCAGTGCCCGCAGTCAAAAAAGCAACGGGATTTTCAATTACAATCGCTTCGGCTTTATTGGCACTTTTATCAATAGTGATTCGGTTGATTTCGGCGGCGGCCCCGGAAATTAAGGCATAAGATTTAAGGGTTAAAACTTCGCCGACCAAGTCAATGGTTGTAAAAATCGGCTTATCATCATCATAAAGGAAATCAATCCAAGGACGTTTGTCAAGATTGCTGGCATTATAAAATTTGCTTCCGGCCGAGCCGCCCACGACATAAAGAACGCCGTAGGGAAGCGCGGTCCGTTTATTATCATACATTGTGGTACTGTTATAAACATGATCATGTCCGGAAAGAACAAGGTCAACTCCGGCTTCGTCAAAAACAGCGGGCCAGAAATTGCGAATATGCGGTTCGTTATAATTAGCGGCATACGCACTGCGATGCATCAGTACAAATTTAAATTTCTTTTTGGTAGCTGTCATCATTTCCAATAACCATTCCGCTTGCGCTTCAAAAGCTGAAGGCGTTTCGGTATCGATTACGGCAATGGCGGCTGACCCCGCCTCGACAAAATAACAGACTCCCAAGACGTCGACACCGGTATTGGGACCGACAAAAGTATAAGCAAAAGGATCACCGTAATTGCGAATAACATCATGATTACCGCTGGCGGCAATTGTAATCATTGAGTTAACATAAGGCGCAAGAACCGATGCAAAAGCCTGCCATTGCGAATACATATTAACATCATCAACAATATCGCCGCCAATTAACATCGCCGCCAGGGAAGGATGTTCAAACAATGCCGCTTCGATTAAGTTCTTGGTTATCTCATATCCGCTTGCGGTTGAATTTTGCGGATCACCGAGAAAGAGAAAACTAATATCCTCAACGGGAGCCGTTTTAAAGGTTGAGACGGAACTTAAAGCGGCATCATTGCTTAAATCGGCTCCGACCTGATACTGATATTGGGTATTGGGTTCAAGATTATCTATCGTGATAATATGAGCCAAATATTCCCGCATAACGGTGCCGCTAACAACATGGATATCCTTAATAATTCCTTCGGTTACCGCAATCCATTGATCGGTTCCGCTTTTTCGATAGCGCGCAGCCGTATCCTGGGTTTGCAGATTGGTCTGCCAAGAAATATTGACACTGCGGGAAGCATCGCTTCCCGGCCCGACAACAATATTGTAAGGCTTCTCGGAACCGAGACTATTAACCATGGTTATCTTTAGTTTTTCACTATAATATGAGCCCTTAATCGCATAAATTTTAAAACTTTCATCCGCCGCAAGATTCTTGAATTCCGCGAAAGCAGCATTACCGTTGCGGTCGGTGCGTCCCGATAAGGTGATACCCACTCCCTCAACAACAAAGTGAGCACCCTCCACCGGATTCATATCGTTATCGGTAACTTTAAATGTAATATCACGGCCGACGGTTGAGGTTATATATGTTAAAATGTAACGATAATTAACTTTTACTTCATAGGAGGGAAGCATACAAACAGTCGGGTTGTCGTAACCGGTCTCTTTAACCGTAACATTTTTAAATTCAATCGCCGTATCGGAATTACCGCGAAAACCTTCTTTTGTTCGGAAGGTAATATTAATCAGTTGCTGATTGGCCGGTTGCGTCAGTTTATTCATGCCAAGGGCCAAAAGTTTAAGTTCGCCGGTACTGTTGGCGGTACTCAGATTGAAAGTTCCGAGCGTAATCGCCGAATCTACCTTGGCGACATTTAGGATTTCCAAGGCTTTATTATTAAAGGTAAGAGTCCCTTCCAATTTTTCAAAATTTTTATAAGTATTGGCCGTTATAATATAACCGAATACATCGCCGGCATAAATCATTTCGTTTTGCGGTAAGACTGCATCTACTCCGACATAATCACCGGCAACAAAAAATTGCCATTTCTTAATCGTAATATTACCGTAATTGTCTTCCACGCGTAATTTTACTACCTGCGGTCCGGGTCGAAGCTTCTTGAGAGCCGACGGTGTATAATTGACCGAAATCGTACCGTCCGGATTATCGGTGAAAAGCACATTATCCATGAGTTCATCATTGACCCATAATTTAACTGAATCTTTATTAATACCGGTCAGGACGCCGGCTTTAT
>JALOBF010000185.1 GCA_023228385.1 Bacilli bacterium | reverse complement strand
TGGCTCACGGTTATAATCAGGCAGCATTTTTGGCAGAAATTATCAGCGGTGCCGGCGCCGCCGAAATTCATTCTTATCCCTATCTTTATAATAATATTCCGATTAATACCACTTTCTTTAAGTTGATTACGCGCGATACTTTTCGTCTCGAAATTTCTTCCGGTGAAGCGATAACGCTTCTTAACAGCGCGCCTTATCCTTATGATTATGCTTTGGAATATCGTTTTCTTCAAAATCAAGCCGCCAATTATGTTGGTATGGCGCAAGCTTATCGGGAAAGCCTCGGTTTAAGCCCTCAGGCGCCGGCGGCGCAACGCGTTCCCTTGCGGCTTATTATGCTCGGCGTTGATTATAAACCGGGCCTGTTCGGGAAAAAATATCAAACCATGACCGATTTTTCCCAGGCTTTGGCGATAATTAAAAGCTTGGAAAATAATGATGTTGAAGATTTTCAAATTACCTACTTAGGTTGGAATCGCGGCGGCTATTACAATAACCGCTCAAGCGGTCGCAAAATTAGCCGTCAACTCGGCGCTATCGATCTTTTAAATGATTATATTAAGGAAAAAAAATATAAAATCGATTATACGGTTAATCCCCTGATCTCGGATCGTTATGGTTTTGGGGCAAAAACAATTAAGAAAATTAATCTTTCGCCGTTTAAAATCGAACAGAAATCGTCACTGGTCAATACGGCCTATTATCTTGCGCCGTCGACATTGGCGGCGGCCATCAAATCTAACGGCAAATATTATCATAAAAAACAAATCGAAGCGTTTAATATCGATAATCTGGCGGCCGCTTTTTCGTATCGTTATCAAAATGAGGTGTTTTATCGGGAGATGATGACCTCATTGATACCAGAAGAATTGGAACAATTAACGGATTTCACATTAAGTACCGCCAATCCTCATGATTATTTACTCGCTTATCTTTGTAATTATTATAATGCGCCGTATCAGTCCAATAAATATATTTATGTGACCGACTCCGTTCCGTTTCTTTCTTTACTCTTAAGCGGATTCATTAACCTATATGCCCCGGAAGTTAATTATTTAAGCGATTATTATTACTTGGCCGCTCTTCGGATGATTGAGTATAATTTATACCCTTCCTTTATCATAACTTCATCGGAAGCGCATCACCTCCGTTATACCAATTTTGAATATTTGCTTAGTACCGAATACCGGTTATGGGAAAATCTGATAATAGAAATTTATAAAACGGTTAATGAAGCCCTCGGCCGGGTACGGGGTCAGCGGATGGTTGAGCACGGTTATCCGGTTTGCGGGGTTGCTCAGGTTGTTTACGATGACGGTACCGTTATTTTAATTAATTACAATGATGTCGATTATTCTAGCCCTTATGGCTTGGTTAAGGCCGGCAGTTATCTGGTGAGCGGCGGTGATAAATCATGAAAACACCCATCAGCCGTTTTTCTTGGAAAGTTTATGACTTTTATGTCAATAAAATATATCCGGTAATCAAAAAGGGTTTGGACTTTGTGTTTAAATATACCGGAACCGCTTATCTTTATCGCCAGTATAAAACCAAATTAACGGTTAAAGCCCAAAAAGCGATAAGCGGTTATTGCTATATTCTCCCTTGGTTAATCGGGTTGGTTTTATTCGGCCTGCAGCCGATTATAAAATCGGTCCGGATGGCGTTGTCTGATTTTTCTGGGTTAAAGGCGATCGCAATCGGCGATACGGCCAAAACCGTTTTTATCATCGACGGATTTTCATCGATGCAGTTTAATCAGATTTTCGGGAAAAACCCGGAGCATGTGGAAGCGATTATTACCTTGTTCGGCAATACGATGCTGGTTGTTCCGTTGGTTTTAGTTTTTTCGTTGCTACTTGCTTTATTGCTTAACCGGAAAATAAAAGGAATAAAAATTTTCCGCACCATCTTTTTTATTCCGGTTATTCTTTTATCGGGGAATTTGATTAATTATCTGAATCGTTATGATTTGCTTACGGTGCCGATTCTTACCGGCAATCAGGTACATAATTTTATTGATTTTTATCTTCCCGGCGGTTTTGCCGGCCTTATTCTTCAGGCCTTTGCCAAGGTTGTATTGATTCTTTGGCTGGGCGGGGTTCAGACCCTGATATTTTTGGCCGGCTTGCAAAAGGTTAATCGGCCGATTTATGAAGCGGCGGCGATTGACGGCGCATCGGCTTGGGAAATGTTTTGGAAAATTACATTTCCCGCTCTTTTCCCGTTAATGATGATTAATGTTATTTATACGACCGTTATCTACGCCAATCTGGACAATCCTTTATCGGCGATTATCGAAAGGACGATTGCCGCTCCCGATTACGGTCGCGATTATGCTTCGGCCTTAGCATGGGTTCTGTTTGGTATCGAAATATTCGTTATTGGGTTTTATCTGCTTTTACTAAAACTGGCTAATAAGCGTTATCAGTAGGTGAGAACATGAAAAATGACCGAAAGAAAAAACTAAAGAAAATATTATGGGGTTCCCGCGGTACGGGAGGAATTATCAGGCTTGCCGCTTTATATGTCCTTTTAGTCGGAATCAGTTTTATATTTCTTTATCCGCTTCTCCAAATGCTGATTAACAGTTTTATGAGTCTTGAGGATTTAATCGATCCGACGACGATTTGGATTCCCCGTAAAATTGTCATCGCCAATTATCAAAAAGCCATTGCCGTTTTAAACTTCGGGAAAGCCTTTCGTGAT
>JALOBF010000184.1 GCA_023228385.1 Bacilli bacterium | reverse complement strand
TTAATAATTTTTTATATGAAAAGAGGATAATATGACAGAACTTTTAATATCAACTTTTTGTGCCGGGTTTATCGGAACGGGGTTAGGGGGGATTATCGCCTCACTCTTCAATAACGAAAGTCAAAAAATCATGAGTCTTTTATTAAGTTTTGCGGCCGGAATAATGTTAAGTATTGTTTGTTTTGATCTGCTTCCGGCCGCCACGGTCAACGGCGGTATTGCTCTTGCCGTTATTGCCACCGTTTCGGGAATAATAATAACCTATCTTTTAAATTATTTAATAGACTATGTTTCAATAAAAAGAAAGAACATCAAGCATGATGCTCATCACACGGCGTTTTTTGTTAGTGAATTCGGTCATTCTCGATCTGCCTTATTACGGGCGGGAATTTTAATGGTGTCGGCTATCGCTCTTCATAATTTTCCGGAGGGATTGTCGATCGGTTCATCATATAGTTTTCAGCATGAGGTCGGTTTAATTCTTTCCCTTGTTATTGCTTTGCATAATATACCGGAAGGAATGGCCATTGTGGTTCCTTTAATCGCCGGCGGCATGAGAAAACAGCGGGCGATATTATTAACGGCAGCCAGTGGCATTCCAACGGTTTTCGGGGCTTTATTAGGTTATATGCTGGGCGGAATCAGTCGTTTTACTTTGGGTATCTCTTTGGGAATTGCCTGTGGGGCGATGATTTATATTGTGTTTGGGGAAATACTTCCCCAGGCGATTTTAATGAATCGAACGCAAGCTTCCGCTTTTTCTGTAATTTTCGGTTTATTGCTGGGCTATTTATTGGTTTCAGTTTTATAAATTGGAATAATTATTTTATAATGGGAGGATTATGAAACGGAAAAAAACAGATATAAAAATATTTACGGATAATATTGAAAGTGCCGCCTTAACGCAAATTGATACTTTGATTGAAACGGGTATTTTTGAAAATTCGAAAATTCGGATTATGCCCGACGTTCACCAAGGCGAGGGCTGTGTGATTGGTTTAACGGCCGCGTTAAAAGACAAAGTAATTCCTAATATTGTTGGGGTTGATATCGGCTGTGGTGTTTTGGTTGCTGAAATGAGCGATATTAAAATCGATTTTATGATGTTAGACAATTTTATAAGGCGGAATATTCCTTTTGGTTTTTCGGTCAATAAAAGTTTCGGCAATCCTTGGGAAAAGTCATTGGCGGTTAATATCAGAAATATGATTTATCAGCAACTGTATTGTTTGGAATATTTAAATAATCCGGAACGATTGGTTTACAGTTGCGGTTCTTTGGGGGGCGGTAATCATTTTATTGAAATCGGCGTTGATCAACAACAAAATAAATATTTAATGATTCATTCCGGCTCAAGAAACCTGGGCTATCAAGTGGCTGCTTATTATCAGCAATTAGCCATTAAAACATGTAAAAAGATTGTGCCTGAAGAAAACTTGCCGGATGACTTATGCTATTTAGTCGATGAAAATAAAAATCGCTATTTACATGATATGCTTATCTGTCAGCAGTTTGCCGTACTTAACAGATTGATAATCAAAAAACGGATTTCTGAATTTTTAAATATTGATATTGAAAAATTAAAAACGTTTGCGTCGGTTCACAATTATATCGGTAATGATAATATTATCAGGAAAGGTGCTATTTCGGCGCGAAAAGGGGAAAAATTAGTTATTCCAATTAATATGAAAGACGGTTGTATTATCGGATTGGGGAAGGGGGCAGCCGATTGGAATTATTCCGCTCCGCACGGCGCCGGAAGAATATTAAGTCGAAGACAGGCAAAACGTTTATTGGATTTAAGGGCATTTAAAGAAGAAATGGACGGTATTTATACAACCTGTATCAGCCACGATAACCTGGATGAAGCACCGATGGCATATAAGCCCATCGAAGAAATAATGGACAGAATTCACGATTCCGTAGCGATTGAGACAGTTATTAAACCGGTATATAATTTTAAAGCTTAAAAAAAAGCCATAATTCATATATTTATGGCTTCTTTTTATTATAAGTCAAATTCGTTAAGCGGTTTTTTTGATTTTTTTTCGTTCTTCAATCGCATTGAGGATATTTTGATACATCGTTTCGTCAATAATATATTTCTTATTTAAAACCAAATATGATAAGTATACAAGCAATATCGGTACGGCCGTTATCGCCATTCGTAATATAAAACGCATTTTAAAGTTGCCGCTGGCTTGTTCTTTAAAAGCTTTATTGGCAGCTTTGTTGATAACAAGCCGGTATACTTCTTTGCCGTCTTTTTTTATTGTTTCATATTCGATTTGGGCAATGACATCGTTAAGGTATTCCTGTTCGGTCAGGTCCGAAAATTCCTCATCTGCCAGCAATTCTCTGATTTTTGGTTCACATTCTGCCTTTTCTGTAATTTCTTCTTGATCAAAATAAAATTTTAGTTTTTCTAAACTGCTGACATTTTGGGAAAGGGTATAAATACCGGAGATAACCAAAACCGCAGTGACTAAACCTTGTTGTAAGGCACTGGCCATTTTGGCCATAAAGGGGCGAAGCGAGAAAATGACGCTTTCGTTCCGTTCGGTTGTTTTGTATTCGTTATATTCAACGGTATTTGTAATATTAATTGTTAAAACCATATAAAAAATCGATTGTCCGGCAAAAACTAAGGCTCCAAAAATACATATTGTGTAAATATTAATTGGAAGAATAGGAATAAAACCCAGAAGAAGAAGAAGT
>JALOBF010000183.1 GCA_023228385.1 Bacilli bacterium | reverse complement strand
AATGATGACGATAATACTGACACCACCGGCCGCCTCGAAGAATTAACTGAAATGCGTATTGCGGTCCGGGAAGAAAGAGCACAAGTTGTTCTCGGATTGGATGCGGTAATTTCCGATAGCACTGCAACCATTGACCAAAAAACGGCCGCGGTTGATGAAAAACGCTATATTAATTTCTTGAACGAAAAAGAGTTGCTGCTTGAATTGCAAGTAATAAAAAAGGGTTATCAGGATTGTTTTGTTCATGCCACTTCGCAAGGAGTAGAAGTTATTGTCATTACCGATGAACATTCGGTGGGAAAAGCCAATGAAATATTATTAATGGCAATGGCAAGTTTTAATTTTCAGTTCGACAATGTTTATGTGAATTTTCAGACGGTAGAACAAGTTAGCGGTAAAGCCGGTTAAAAAACCGTATTGATAGAAAAAGGGATGAGAGATGCCGGTGCGGGTCTCTCTTTTTGTATGCGGATTTGAAAAAATAAATAAAAACTTTTAAATCATATATAAATATGTTAAAATATAGTAGTCAGGAGTTATTATGAAGCGTAATAATAGCAGAATTAAAGCAATGATGGTATTATATCATTATGATTTAATGAATGAAAAAACAGATATTAATTATTTCAACAAAATCATTAACGAAGACGAAGAAGTCCTTTCTGACGAGGAATTTTTTGATGAACTGGTCGAAGGCGTAATCGAACACCTTGAAGAGATTAACCGCATTATTAATCTTAACATAAAAAATTGGACTTTGGACCGGATGTCGGTTGTCGATCGGGCTTTGATTCGAATCGGCGTTTATGAAATGCTTTATACCGATACGCCAAAAAATATCATTATTAATGAAATTATTAATCTAACTCACGAATACAGCGATTTGGGTGACAAAAATGCCGCCCGTTTTAATAATCGACTATTGGACGAGATAAGGAAGAATATCGATGGAGAATAAATATTTAACGGTTTCCGCTTTAAACCGTTATCTGGCTTACAAATTTGATACCGATCCGACCTTGCGAAATATTTTAATCAAGGGTGAAATATCTAATTTTCGCGTATCGGGCGGTCATCTCTATTTTTCGTTAAAAGATGAATTGTCGGAAATCAGAGCCATCATGTTTGCCGGCGCCGCCCGCCGCCTGGTCTTTATGCCGACTGACGGTATGACCGTTATGATTAGAGCCCAGGTTATTGTCTATCAAAAAGGCGGCAGTTATAATTTAAATGTTTTGGCAATGGAAGATGCCGGATTGGGCGATATCTATCTTAATTTTTTACGGTTAAAAGAAAAATTACAAAAGGAAGGATTGTTTGCCGAGGAACCGAAATTAAAAATACCGGAATTTCCGGAAAGGATTGCCGTAATTACCTCACCGACCGGAGATGCCCTTCATGATATAATCTCAACAATTAATAAACGGTTTCCGCTGGTTACGGTTTATTTATATCCGGCCCTTGTGCAAGGATTGGAAGCTCCGCGTTCCATTATGGCTGCACTTGACCGGGCTAATCGTGACGGGTTGGCTGATGTTATAATTATTGCGCGCGGCGGCGGCAGTTTTGAAGATCTTTCCTGTTTTAATAATGAGACTTTGGCGCGGATGATTTTCCGCAGCCCCATACCGACCGTTACCGGAATCGGTCACGAAACGGACTATACAATCGCCGATTATGTCGCTTCGCGCCGGGCGCCAACGCCAACCGGGGCCGCGGTCTTGGTTACTAAAGACCGCAATATGCTGGCACGGGACATTAACGAAAAAATTAATTTAATAAAATATTATTATAAACGAATTTTGGAAAAAAAATATTATGATTATAAAAATATTACATCCCGGCATCATTTTAAAAATTTTATTGAATTGATTAATCAGCGGGAAAAAGAATTGGCGCGTCTTGCTTATAATCTAAAGGTTCATTCTCCGTTAAATTTGGTCGAAAAAAATCT
This sequence comes from Bacilli bacterium, assembly GCA_023228385.1. GTDB lineage: Bacteria > Bacillota_I > Bacilli_A > ML615J-28 > CAG-698 > UBA3946. The sequence goes on along the minus strand of JALOBF010000183.1, from coordinate 798 downwards.
TACTCGGATTGAGGATTTACGCCGCCGGTTATCGGCATATAATCTGATTGGGAGAATACAAGATAAAGCCGATGCGATAAATAAGCTTACCGGTCGACTCGGTTACTGTTACCGGCAAGCGGTTGATAATTGGGAAAGACGACATCAAAATTATCTCGATAAACTTAATATCTTAAACCCTTTGAATTTAATGAAAAAAGGTTATACTTTAACCTATCAAAAAGGTAAAATCGTTACCCGCCTGACCGGGGTTACGCATGAAGAAGAACTTACTATTCGTTTTTATGACGGTACCCTTGCGGTCAAACCAATAAAACCAATGAAAGAGGAGTAAATTATGTTTGAAGAATTACTTAAAGAATTAGAAGAGATTGTAAAAGCGTTAGAAAGCGGTGATTTAACGCTGGAAGAATCGATTGAAAAATATCAGCGGGGTATGGAGCTTAGTGCCCTTTGCAAAGAAAAACTATTAAGCGCTAAAGAAGTCGTCGTCCAAAAAATGGAGGAATAAGGATGACCGAATTAATTGATTTTATTAACCGAACTCTGGAAGAATATACGGCGAGTTTGGATAATCAGGAATTAAAGGAAGCCGTTAATTATGCCCTTTTTTCCGGCGGAAAAAGACTGCGACCGCTTTTATTCCTGAGCGTGCTTGCCGATTTGGATACTGATATTAACTTGGGTCGATATCCGGCGGCAGCCATTGAAATGATTCATACTTATTCTTTGATTCATGATGACTTACCGGCTATGGATGACGATGATTACCGGCGCGGCCGCCCGTCACTGCATAAG
>JALOBF010000182.1 GCA_023228385.1 Bacilli bacterium | reverse complement strand
CGTACAACAGAAATATATTTGCATAACAATGAAAAAAGGAATTTAGAACAATATAAAAAATATCATACTACTATTGATATGTTTATCAATTAAAAAAAGGGATATTAATCCCTTTTATTTGTGTTAATGTCGATTAATCCTAATAAATAATCAGCACTTAAATTTAAAGCTTTACAAATATTGATTATTTCGGAAGCTGTTAATTCACCTTTGTTTAGTTCGATTCGGCTAATTTTAGTTCTTTCTTTTCCTATTATTCTAGCCATATCATTTTGTGATAAATCATTTAATAATCTGATTTTTTTTAATCTGTTCATTATTCTGACTCCTTTCAAAAAAATATTTTAAAAATGTGTTGACATTAAAATATCATTATGATAATATAATATCGGTGAGCATATATGCTCAATCTGTGCATATAAGCCTCGTATTTGCCTTGAAATCAATATATGAGGCTTGTATGTAATATTTTAAAGGAATCTGTTAGAATTGGTTGTAAGTCAATATGGAGGCTCCAGCCGGATTTGAACCGGCGATCATGGTGTTGCAGACCATTGCCTTAGCCACTTGGCTATGGAGCCATATTTATTATCTGCATTAAATATTATATCAAATTTTACTCTTAAAGTCAAAAGAAAAATAAATTAAAAAATTATATATTTTCTTTGTTTATCATGGTATAATGATTGAAACAAGAGAGGGATAATTATGATAACTAAGATTAAAGTATCAGCCATTATTGATTTTTCGCGAGATGAGAAAAATGAAAACCGGTATTTTTTTGGTATGTGGGACAGATATGATTATTGGGATATATCATTCACTTTAATCGATAACACTATCTCAAATATTTCATTTAATGATGAATATGAGAATCGGGAATTTGTAATTAATGAATCGTTTATAATTGACGGAAAAAATAAAATATTAAAATCAGAAAACCAAGATTATTCAGTAGAATTCACAAACCAGTTTTTTCAAAAATTAAAAACGGAATTAGCGGAATTAGCGGAGCAAGATGAAATCAGAAAAAACACGATGGAGTTTACTTCCCTAAAAGATTTAATTAGTGCTTTAGAAAATCAAGATAACAATAAGTATTATCAAACAGAAATCATTGATCATATTATGGTAATGATTAATAAAAATAAACTAGAAGATATCGCCTCAGAAAGAACAATTAACGACCTCGAAGAAGCAATGAATGATGAGGAAGAAAAATTTACTGTTAGCAGGGATGAGAATGGAAATTATCTATTCCTCACTCATCTTATCGTCAATATTTATGTTCATAATAATCAGGCACAAATTAAATCGGTAGTTGATTATGTTTTCGGTCCCATTGATTTTCCTATATACGAGTTTGAATTAACTAATCCAGATGCTTTAAACTTAAAAATTAATTTAGAATCGCAAAATATTATCGAACAATATGAGAAAATTATCCTAAACGATATTCTTTTTTGTGAAAGTTTAATTGATGACGAAGACGACTGGTCAGATGACGACTTTGATGATGATGACAATGATACTTATCGGTAAAATAAAGGCAGCTTCCCTTATAGGAAACTGCCTTTTTCTTATAATTTTATGAACTTTTCGACATCAACAATAAATAAAGTCGCACCGCCAACCGTTACCTCAAACGGCAGTGAAGGCATTGCTCCAAAATCATTAATAATTGAAGCGGGAACTAATTCTTTTCGGGTTTTCGAGTAATCGGATATAATTCCAATAATATCGTCCACCTCATCGTCCTTGGCGCCAATCATCAATGTGGCATTACCTTTTTTTAAAAATCCGCCGCTTGAAGACAGTTTTGTTACGAAATACTTATGTTTAATCAATGCTTTCATTAAAAGCGTACAATCTTCATTCGACACAATGGCAATTATTAATTTCATAATACCCTCCATTATTTCGTATTTCTCGGACTGCCCAATCTAGTTGGTGCAGTCTTTATATTATTGGTAATGAATTAATAAACATGGCAAATTGGTCAAGTGCATCTTTTACATCTTGTTTATCTTGGAAATCCTCATCACTAAATGTCGGCTTAAACAGTTCATACTCATCCGGAATGGGAATTTGAGCAATAGTTTCGTTTAACATTGTGGCGATTGAACCGCGTAAAACGCGCGAGTAATCCCACATTGCCGTTGATAAAGCAGCAGAATCATCGGTGGCTGCCGCCGCAATCGTATAAGCATCAATAGAGTTAAAGTTAAGATTAGCATCATTCATCCGCTTAACAGCATTTAAGAATCCGGATAAGTCGCTATATTGATCGGAAGTAGCGGTTAAGGCAAACTCACCTCTTCTAACCTCACCGGTTAAGCCAGCTTCCGTGCTGGTAGGATGGTAGAACCATTGATAACCGTTATCAGGCTCTTTAATAAATCCGGTAAGGATATTATCAATGACATCTTCAGTCATAGCAGCAAGGGTAGCCTCAAGCGTCCGGCTGGTAAGAATTATTGAGAAATCATCGATATTGAGGAAATTATCCATTTCAAAATTGAAAGTATCAAAATTGCCGGTATCGCCAAGAATAAATCCTATGCCGTTTAAGAATTTTCGAAGTTCACCGATATCATCGGAAGTTTTTTCCCAAACAATATCTTCATCAGCGAAATAATAATAACGGGCTAAAGCGTCCGGTTTCGACTTATCGGGAATCGTCAGTTTATCCGATTCTTTCACATACACAATTGCGGAAGTCTCAACAACCCGGGATGCCAATACCGTATCACGCTCAGAAC
>JALOBF010000022.1 GCA_023228385.1 Bacilli bacterium | reverse complement strand
TTAAATGAAACAAATTGTCCGTATCCTTGGATACAATATTATACATGGACTGTATTTGTACCTGATCAAGAAAATGATATACTGGTAAGTATTGGACAATGGGGTCATATCACAGCAACTGGTCCAGGGTATGCAAAGTTAACTGGACATTATACTATTAATCCAAGAGTCTATATAAAAATTAATTTAACAATTACAGAATAAATATTCAAAGAGCTATATCAGTTAAATCGGATGATTAGCTCTTTTTGGTTCTATAAAATAGTTTTGTGTCGAAGTAGAAAAACATAAAAACTTTTGGGTTCAATAAAAACTAAAACCCCAAAATACTACATTGAACCCTCTTTTTTAGACATTTTGTTTATTAAGTAATAGTTTAATTTAGAATTCTTTAGTCAATGAATAAGTTGTTATTAAATTATTTTATATGATGGTGTACGCAAGCTTTTTTGGTGTACGCAAAGATTTCTCTAGGTGTACGCAACCCTTTTTGGTGTACGCAAAATTTCAAAATTTAATGAGATGTACGCATTGTATTAAAGTTGGTGTTCTCTTTCATAATTAGACTAATACTTTGATACAATTTATCAAAGCAAAATTGCATAAAAACGAGCGAAAATAAGGATTTTTGGCTCAAATTTAACCAATATTGGCTCTAGGGAGTGATTCACATCATTTCTCTAGAGCCTTTTAATTATTCCTAGTTTATTTGTAAGTTTTAAAGAAGATACAAGATTTCAAGTATAATTTGGTGTGCGCAACCATTTTGGGTGTACGCAAAAAATACTACCCAAAATGGCAGGTGCACGCAAAATCTTAAAAATTATTGAGGTGTACGCATTGTATTAAAATTGGTGTTCTCTTTCTTTAGAATATTAAATTAGAGCAAGAGTAAAAACTTTTGTTTTTTTTATTATTTAGGTTATTAATGGGGTTTAGTCAATAGTTTTTTACATATATAATTATATTAACTTATTTTTTCCAAATTATCTTTAATTAATTTTTGTAATTATATAAAATATATGTTATAATAAGTTTGTTAAGAGGTGAGAGTTATGAGAATAGCCTTAATTGCTCATGACAAGAAGAAAAAAGATATTATAGCGTTTGCTCGTGAATATCAGGAGTTTTTAAAACAGCATACATTGTATGCTACGGGAACAACCGGTCGAATGATTATGGAACAAACCGGTCTTAATATTAACTGTTTTAAATCAGGACCACTGGGCGGCGATCAAGAAATTGGTGCAAAAGTCGCCAAAGAAGAAATTGACATGGTGATTTTTTTCCGGGATCCTCTTTCCGCTCAACCTCATGAGCCGGATATTAATGCCTTATTTCGTTTGTGCGATGTTTATGAAGTTCCTTTAGCAACCAATAAAAACACCGCCGCAATGTTGATGAAAGGTAGTATCTGATATATAGGAGAAATAATTATGATTAATCAAATAATTGAGTTTCTTGTCGATAATAAATTCACCCTACTCATCCCAATCCTATTTGCCACTGTTTTACTAATTCTTGATACCTATGCAAATAAAAATAAAATATCGGTGGTAGGATTAGTCTTATTTATTATATCTTTTAGCGGTTTTATTTTAATTATTTTCAAAGACATTAAGATTTTTAAAATTGATATTATTTTATTTGTTTCAATTTTAATTTTAATAGCTTTTTTATATAACAGTGCCGCCTATGCTCGCGCTTCGTACAAATACAATAAAATGGCCAGTCTACTTATTGCATTGCCTTCTAATATTGAAAGTCAAGTTTACGTTTATCTTGATGAGAAGTCACGATTTATGATATTTACTGATCAATTTTATGAATTGTTTTTTAATTTTAATATTGATAAAAAAAATTGGATGAAATATTTTAATTATGTAACTATTGAAAATAATAATTATAATTACAAGCAATTTATTAAATTTTTTCAAACAATTGAGGAAAGAAATTATAAAATTCAATTTGTTTTCAATAATGATTATATTGTTCCATTACAATTAATGAAAAGAAAAATCATTTTAAATGGAAAATTATTAGGATATGTCTTGATAAATCAGAAATTAACTTTATCGGAAGTATATAAGGAGAATGTTAATAATGAGTTTCGAAAAAGACAGCACATCTACTTCGATTTATTGGGTCAGCCAATTGCTTATTATGATTTTGGAAAGAACCGTTTTATATTAAATTCTTTGATGTGCCGCCTTTTAGGAATTGAAGAAAATGAACTTAATCGATCAGCATTTGAGCAATTGATTCATGAAGAAGATAAAAAAAATTTTGATTCCCGTAAGGCTTTTAATGACCATATTAACAAAAATTATTATCGATTAAATACTATCAACGGTGTTGAATGGTTTGAAGAAAGTACGGTTGAATTTGAAGAACGACAATATATTGTATTGTACCGGACTGATTTTTCAATGATTAAAATCGAAATGTTTAATTATGTTAATTTAATAGATGATATAAAAAATTTTAAATCATTCAATTTTATTTTAATTCTTATTGCGGTTAAAGATATACCGGAAATTAATGATAAGATTGGCAAGGACGGATGTGAAATTGTGATTTCTCAATTCTTCCGTAATTTGAATACTTATGCCGGTGAAGCAAAAAAGATATATAAAGTTGGTCAAATCGAATATGCGTTAATTGTTGAAGATGTTGAAAAATATGATTTAATCTTGCGCGATCTCGACGATGATTATTCCGGTTATTTAGGTAATGAAATATACCTTAACGAAGTGAAATTTATTTTAAAAAATTCGGTTGGAGTTGTGAAATCTGATGCTGTTGTTGTCCAAACTGCCGAAAGTATTGTGAAAGCAGGATTTGATGCATTGAATTTAGCGAGTGATGATAAGTATATGAAACGTTATAGTGTTTATCAACCAAAAAAGCATATTGAAGACCCAGCCAATTATGATATTGATTTAAGCGATGATTTTTTAGATAAATTGCTTAAAGATTAAGGGGAGTGCTTTATGTTTGATGCGATATTGGTTATGGCCGGAGCCGGCGAAAGAACCGGATTGCCCTATAATAAAAATTTATATAAAATAAAAGACAAACCGTTATTTCGCTATTCTCTGGATTTGTTTATGCAAATTCCCCAATGTCGTCAGATTATTGTGGTTGTTAGTGAAAAGGATTATTTAGCGGTTAAAGGAGCGATATTTGGCCTTGATGATACCAAGATAAAAATGACATTTGGTGGTCCATTTCGCCAGGATAGTGTTGCCAATGGTATTCGCTTGGCGGTAAGCGATATTGTTTTAATTCATGATGCCGCCCGGCCGTTACTTAAAAAAGAAAAAATACTTGATATATATTATAAAGCTAAGGAATTTGGTTGTGCTGTTTTGGCTGTTAAGGCTATTGACACAATATATCGAATAAATAAAAATAGTGTGGAGTTAATAAATCGTGATGAATTGTGGCATATTCAGACACCGCAGGCAGTTTCGCGGCAAATGTTTCAGGAGGCATATGAGACTGCCCAAAGAGAAAAATATATCGCCACCGATGATATCAGCTTGATTAGAAAAAAATTCGATATTAATCCAAAAATTGTTGAAGGAAGTTATGATAATATTAAGGTCACTTATGAACGGGATTTAAGAATTGTTGAATATATGATTGAACGAGGTTATTATGGAATATAAAATAGGTCATTCCCGGGATGTTCACCGTTTAGCCAGGGGAAGAAAACTTATTCTTGGTGGTATCGCAATTGACTATCCGTTAGGTTTAGTCGGCCATTCTGATGCCGATTGCGTATTACATACAGTGGCGGAATCAATTATCGGTGCGTTGGGGTTAGGCGATCTTGGTACACATTTTCCCGATAATGATCCTAAATATCTTGGCATTACTTCGAGTTATTTTATTGAAACGGTAAGGGACTTGCTTGAACGATACAAATATGAGATTTGCAATTTGGATATTACGGTAATTCTGGAAAAGCCAGTACTTGCCCCATATATAAATTTAATGCGGGAAAATATATCCCGACTATTACAAATATCCCCGTCAGTTGTTAATGTTAAAGCTACTCGAAACGAAGGGTTGGGTTATATCGGAAAAGGCGAAGCGATTGCTGCTGAATGTGTAGTTTTAATTATGAAAAAAACAATTATTAAAAAATTACTTTAAAAAAACGTGCAGCAGCACGTTTTTTTATAATGGATAATCTTCTACTTCCAAATACTTTAAGGGTTTTTCTTTTTGAGGATTCGGGATTGATATTTCGTATAGTATTTCGTTTATCAGTTTATTAGTGTTTTTAACCAAAGCAAGATCGGCAAGACTTACTATACCCACCAACTTTTTATCGTCATTAGTAATTACTAATCTCCTAACTTGATATTCACCCATCATTTCCATTGCTCTAATCGCCGTTTCATTTTTGTCGATATCAATGCAGTGCTGAGTCATAATTGTCTCTACTGGAGCATCTTCAAATCTCCCTTGACTTAAAGCGCGAATTACAATATCTCTATCAGTAACAACTCCTAAAACTTCACGATTATCATTAATAATTACAACCATGCCGATATCATAGTTAGCCATTAGCATTGCAATATGTGATATTCTGTCCTGTTTTTTGGCGGTAATCACTTTTTTTGTCATTAAAGTTTTAATTTTCATTTTTCCACCTCAAAAATTAGTATAATAAAAAAGATAAAAAATATACATTAAACCTATTTTTACAACTATATATTAAATGAGGGATTTTATGAAATCTAAGAAAATAAAAATATTTATTAAAACAACATTAATTGTGGTTTTATTTTTATTCTGCGTTAATTTTGTAAGCGGTTATTTTTCTCAAAGAGTAAAAATGTATGTTAAACAAAAAGCGCAACTTGAAGCTTCAAACTTAATATCAAAAACGATAAAAACCGAAGTTTTACCAAATATTGATTTGGAAAACATGGTAAAAATAATTATAGGAGAAAACAATAAAGTCGAAAGCATTTTTGTAAATACTTACCAAGTAAATCAAATTGCAGCAAAAATATCGGAAAATCTTAGTGATTTATTGCGGAGTTTTGATAGTCAAGAATTGAATAATCTGTCCTTACCGCTGGGAATTATTTTATCCGATACCTTATTTGGCGATTTGGGGCCTTCTGTTAATATAAAGATTTATCCGGTCGGCAGCATAATTGTTGATATTATTAGCGAATGTGAACATTACGGCATTAACAATTCATTATTAACTATTTTTGTCAGTGTTCATGTCATGTTTGCAACGATTATTCCGTTTCAACACGATGAGGTTCAAGTTGCAATGGAAATCCCTTTAATTGTTCAAATAATCCAAGGTGAAGTACCCCGCTATTATTATAGTAATAAAAATAATGATTTTATTCCTTATCCAATTAATGATTAGTATTTTTCTTTTAAAAATAAGATATTTGTTGTATAATATTAATATATAACAAAGAAAGGAAAAATAATATGGATAACAATAAAACAAATAATGAAGAAACCGAAAAAAAAGTTAGAACTTTAATTAATAAAATCAGGCCGTATTTGCAACGAGACGGCGGCGATGTTGAATTTGTGCAGATGAAAGCGGGAATTGTCTATGTGAAGCTACATGGCGCTTGCGTCGGCTGTTCTAGTGCTGATCTCACCCTTAAAGAAGGTATCGAAGCAATTCTGCTTGAAGAAGTTCCGGGCGTTATCGGTGTTGAAAAAGTCGATTAGTAATTTGGTTTAAATTAATATCAGGATAATTTGCAAACTTGATTATTATTAGTCAAGTTTTTTATATCTAGTAATTATTTATCCGTTTGGATTTCCGTTTTTTAATCTTAACAATCAATAATATTTATGCTATAATAATTATAAGACAAATAGTAATGAGGTGTATCATGATAAAAAAGGGAGAAATAGTATGCGGTCGCATTACCAATATTTTAGGTTATGGTGCCTTTGTAAAAGTCGGAGAGTACGACGGATTGATACATATCTCTGAATTCTCTGATAATTATGTTAGAAGAATTAATGATTATGTGATTGTTGGACAACAAGTAAAACTTAAGGTTTTGGATGTTGATGAAGGCAATAAAAAATTAAAATTGAGTTATAAAGTTACACATCGCCGCCGCGGCGTAAAAAGCGAGGTACCGAAATTTATTATTGGTTTTAAATCGTTGGAAAAGCAGATACCGATATTTATTGAAGAACAAATGATTAATACTAAACATAAAGATGACCAAAAAATTAAAATAAGAAAATAGGAAAATGGTGTTAAATATGATTTCTTTTGATTATCGCTATGTTTTGCCGTTTATTAGTAAAACTGAAATAAAAAACATTGAACAAGAAGTGAATGAAGCGGCAAAAACATTACTTTCAAAAACGGGATTAGGTAATGATTATCTTGGATGGATTGATTATCCGATAAATATTGAAGATAATGAAATTGACAGAATAGTCAATACGAAAGATAAGATTTTAAAGAATTCCGATGTTTTAGTTGTAGTTGGTATCGGTGGCTCATATCTTGGTGCTCAAGCGGTGCTGTCGATGCTATCAGATTATTTTCCCCAAAAGCAAAATATCAAAATAATTTTTGCCGGCAATACATTGTCTGCAACGTACACAGCTGAATTACTGAAATATTTAGAAGATAAAGATTTTTCTCTTAATGTTATTTCTAAATCGGGGACAACAACCGAACCGGCAATTGCTTTTCGTTTATTACGGCAATTACTGCAAAAAAAATATGGTGGTAACCATAATAATAGAATTTACTGCACAACCACAATCGGTAAAGGTGTCCTTTATGATTTAGCAATGAAAAATGATTATCAGATTTTTTCAATACCTGAAAATATCGGCGGACGATATTCAGTTTTTACTCCGGTCGGGTTATTACCTTTAGCTGTTTCCGGTGTTGATATTAGGGCATTAATTAAAGGTGCGGCTCAAGCTGCTTTAAAATATAAATCGACACTTTATCCTGAAAACGAAGCATTGCTTTATGCCGCTATAAGGAATCTTTTATATCGAAAAGGAAAATTGATTGAATTACTCGTAACTTATGAACCAAAAATGCATTTTTTTGGCGAATGGTATAAACAGTTATACGGAGAATCGGAAGGTAAAGATTATAAAGGCATTTTTCCTGCTTCTGCGCTATATACAACTGATTTGCATTCGCTTGGGCAGTATGTTCAAGAAGGCAGACGACATCTTTTTGAAACGGTTGTCTATGTTTTAAAGCCTGATATAGATTTGGTGATTCCAACTGAAAATAATGATTTTGACGGCCTTAATTATTTGGCTCAAAAAACATTAGAGGAAGTAAACAAGCAAGCTTTAAAAGGAACCGTCCTAGCTCATGTTAGTGGTGATGTACCCAATATTATAATCAATATCAGTCGCCTAACTCCGTACAGCATCGGCCAATTGCTTTATTTTTTTATGTTCACGTGTGGGGTGAGTGGTTATTTGCTTGAGATTAACCCTTTTAATCAGGAAGGCGTCGAAGCCTATAAGCAAAATATGTTTGCCTTATTAGGCCGAAAAGGATACGAATCGTTAAAGAAAACATTGGAGGAATTATGAAAAAAGTAATGTTTTGGCCAATCATTATAATGATTATATTATTATGCGGTTGCAGCCAGACAAAAAATTGTTTTGTTGATGATTATCCAATGATGCGAGACGTTGAGCATGTTTATAAGAAAGTCGGATATAAGGAAGTAATTAATGCGTTTACGGTTAATCCCGGTGTTAATATTGTTTTGTTTGGTTTTGATACCCGTTATGCTGAATGTCCATTTTGTATTGCTTGTGTTCCCCTCCTTAATGATGTTGCCGCGGAAATGGGAATAGAAAAAATATTATATATTGATATTTACCAAATGCGGAAAGAGCGAACTGCTGAATATCTAATATTATTAGGATATTTGGACGGTATTGTCGGCGATTTGCTTGAAAAGAAAGGTTTAAAAGAAATAATTGTTCCTGATGTATATGTTATAAAAGACGGTATTATTCTTGGTCACCATATTGCGACAGTAAAAGATGAAGAGGAGCGATTTATTTATGATCTTTCTGAAGCGCAAAAAGAGGAAGTAAAAGCGATATATCGTAATTTGTTAATGTTGATATAAAAGCAGAAAATTTCTGCTTTTCTCTTTTCGTATTATTGTCATAATTTCCCTTTAATTATAATAAATTGTAAATAGGTGAAATAATGAACAAATCGGTTACTAACATTATCAATATTGTTTTATTGATAATATTATTTTTTACTTCTGCCGGTACGATTATCGCTAATAAAAGAGTCACGGTATTACCGCTAATTTATCTTGATCCCGGGCATGGCGGTCCTGACGGGGGCGCTGTTGGCGCCGACGGCACAAAAGAGAAAGATATAGTTTTAAGAGTATCTTTAAATCTGAAAACATACCTTGAAAACTCGGGATTCCAGGTAAAAATGACCCGTTCCGGAGATTATGATTTAGCTCCCAATAGCAGTAATAATCGGAAACGTGATGATATTCATAAGAGATGCTCTTTAATAAACAATTCAGATTGTCTTTTGTTTGTGTCGGTTCACGCCAATAAATTCTCAGATAAAAGAATTTATGGTGCGCAAGTTTTTTATGATAAACATCATCCTGAAGCAAAAGAATTGGCCGAGACGATTCAATTGATGATTAGCGATATAATGCAAAACACTAAAAGAATCGCCAAGTCAATAGCCGGTAAATATTTAATCGAAAATGCTGTGAAAACGGGATGCTTGGTTGAAATCGGATTTTTATCGAATCCGGATGAATTAATATTATTAAAAAACGAATCATATCAAGATAAAATGGCTTATGCTATTTATGCCGGAATAATATCTTTTTTAGAGTGCAACAATAAAATGCAGAAATAATTAGGGTGAAACAGTGGAAAAAACATTAAGTATAAATTCAGAAACAGCAATGATTTCCTTGGGTAAAAAAATCGGCACATTGGCTGTTCCAGATATGGTTATCGCTTTAAACGGTGACCTTGGTGCCGGTAAGACAACCCTTACCAAAGGAATCGGCAAAGGGCTTGGCATTAAGGATATTATCAATAGTCCCACGTTTACAATCCTCAAAATTTATCATGGTCGTTTGGTTTTATATCATTTTGATGTTTACCGATTGAATGCGAAAAGTGGTGATGATTATTTGGAAGAATATTTTTATCAGGGTGGATTATCGGTTATCGAATGGGCCAAAAACATTACTTATTTATTACCTAAGGATTATTTAACAATTGAAATTAAAATCGTTAACAGTTCCTCCCGTAAGATTACCTTTTATGCTGATTCTCATCAGTATATTAGTTTTATCGAAAGAGTGTTATTATGAATACAATAATATTTGATACTTCTTCTCCTTATTTATATCTGGCTTTTTCATCCGGGGACAAGGTTATATATGAAAAGTTTATTGAAGGGAAAAACCGCCATTCAGAAAATTTATTGCTGTTAATTGAGGAAGGTTTGAATCAATTTAATTTTACCTTTTCGAACTTTAAGCGTATTTGTCTCGGTATCGGTCCGGGTTCTTATACCGGTCTTCGGGTTAGCGTAACGATTGCTAAGATTCTGGGCTGGGCATTAAGCATACCTGTTTATACAATAAGCAGCCTAAATCTACTGGCCAGCGATTATCTTCACAAAGACGGCATTTATGCAATCACTTTAATTGCGAATAAAAATTATGTTTATGGTAAATTGGTTCGGGTTATAAACGGAGTAATCATTCCGATTTTTGATGATATGTATATCGATGCCGAATCATTTTTCAAACTAATTGAGGATTATAATTATGTTTTAATTAACGAAGACAATTATCGGGTTAATCCGACGGCAATTAAATTTACACTAGTTTCAAATATACATGACTTAAGCCCTAATTATCTGCGGAGGGGAGTATGAAGTATTGTATCAGACCGCTCGTAGAGCGTGATATTATTAATATTGTTCGGGGCGAAGAGGAAATTTTCGGTTCAACATTAGGTTATGATTTAATTTATTCCGAACTAAAACTAAATCCCTATGCCCATTATTTAGTTGTAGAAATTGACGGCCATTTCGGTGGTTATATCGGTCTTTGGATATATGAGAATAACGCTGAAATAATAAACTTTTTTATTATTGAAAAATATCAAGGGTTAGGTTTTGGTAAACTTCTCCTAAAATTTGCCGTTGAACTATGTGAAATGTCGCATATACAATCAATCAGTTTAGAAGTAAGAGAAGATAATCAAAAAGCAATTAATTTATATAATAAATTTGATTTTGTTTTTTCTCATTATCGAAAAAATTATTATAATGATTCGACCGATGCTTTAGTTTTAATTAAAAAAATGAGGTAAAATATGTTAGTATTAGGAATTGAAACAAGTTGTGATGAAACCGCAGTTGCGATTGTAAAAGACGGTAAAGCAGTTTTGGCAAACGTTGTTTATTCGCAGATTGATATTCATAAAGAATATGGCGGTGTTGTGCCCGAGGTAGCCAGTCGCAATCACGCCAGAAAAATAACATTAGTATTGGAAGAAGCTTTTCGAAAAGCTAAAAAGTCACTGTCAGACATTGATTTAGTGGCCGTAACCCATCATCCGGGTTTGATTGGTTCGCTTTTGGTCGGTATTAATGGGGCAAAAGCTTTATCGATGGCATATAATATTCCTTATGTAGAGGTCAACCACATACACGGTCATATTTATGCGAATTATTTGGAAGATGATTTTCGTTTTCCTTTACTTGCCTTAGTTGTCAGCGGTGGTCATACCGAATTAGTATTAATGCGTCAACATTTAGATTTTTATTTATTAGGTCAAACCTTAGACGATGCTGTTGGTGAGACTTATGATAAAGTCGGTCGGGTGCTTGGACTTGATTATCCGGCCGGACCGGCTCTTGATAAGCTGGCACTATCGGGAGAAATAAATTATAATCTACCGTTAATTTATCTTGATAAAGACAAGTATCATTTTTCATTTTCCGGTTTAAAAACAGCAGTATTAAATTTAGTCAATACTAAAAAAATGCAAAATGAGGCAATATCATTTACCGATTTGGCCGCATCTTTCCAAAATAGTGTAATTCGCGTGCTGGTGGATAAGACCGTTGCTGCCGCCAAGGAATTTAAAGTGAAACAAGTTGTTGTTGCCGGCGGTGTTGCTGCCAATCGCGGTTTACGTTCAGCTATGAAGAATGAAGTCAGTAAACTTAATGATGTAGTTTTGACATTTCCCTCATTGTATTATTGCACTGATAATGCGGCTATGATTGCGGTGGCTGGTTATTTTCAGTATAATACCAAATAGATTTAAAAAATTCATTGATTTTAAACTTAAAATGTAGTATAATTTTAATAGTGTAATATAACTATAGATGTGAGAAATACCGGAGGCAGTATGAAGATTAAAAAGTTAATGATTATAATATTGATATTTTTTATTTTTTTACTTTCGGGTTGTGGGAGCAATAACTCTCCCAGAAATCTTTGGAATAAATATATTAAAGCAATGAATTCCAAAAATTTAGAAAAAGTGGCTGAAATTTATTATCCAAAGGGCTCAATGAATTATAATAATTTTTTGGAAGAAAAAGATCCGGACATTTATTTTTCTGACTTTGAAAAGCTAAAAACACTTTCTTTCGAAACCGAATTGGCCAACCCCAATTATTTTGCTGCTTACATTATTATTGAAATTGATGGTGTTGACACTAGGGAATTTTTTGTATATTTTCAGAGAAACGCAGTAAAACAATGGGAATTTATTAGCGAAGTCAATCCCACTTCAGTTATTCCTACGGAATCGGGAAATCAACCCGATAATAATTATTATAATAATATTGTAAAGACAGATGATGAATATACATATAAATATATATATAGTCAAACGCCGGGAATAAAAAGTGCTACTGATTATATAAAAATTGTAGAACCTTTGAGGAACAGACGAGTTGTTGAAATTCCTTCAGAGATAGAAGGTGTACCGGTAAAGGTAATCGGCGATTATGCCTTTTTCCATTATCGAAAAATGTTATCAGCTATTACAAAAGCAACTAGCAAAATGGAAGAAGTCATTATCCCTAATACAATTGAAAAAATTGAGAGTTATGCATTTTATCAGTCGGTTAGACTGAAAAGTATCGAATTGCCTTCCAGTTTAAAATCTGTCGGAAATTATGCATTTGCCGGTTGTTCAAGTCTAGAAACCTTAATTATCAATTTGGATGAAAGTCAAATGTACAGCGGTTTAGTTAAAATTACCGGCAAAGATAGTATGCAGCTAGAAGGCGATGCCGTAATCTATGTGGGTGATCAAAAAACATATGGTGTAAATGGTGCCGAAGTAACTTGGTCGGTAGATGATGAGGGTATAGCATCGATAGATGAAAATGGCAAATTAAAAGCACTTGCTGCCGGTACAGTAACCCTTACCGCCACTAATAATCATGATAATACAAAATATTCTCAGGCGCTTCTTACAATAAAACCAACTGATGAGTCAAACTCTACAATTGAGCCGCTAGATGTTACTTTTTCTTATAAACCGATTTTTATCGAAGGAGCGACAACCTATTTATATAAAGGTGACTATGCACAATTAACGGTCGATGGATATAATCTTGGTGATATTGTTTGGGAATCCAGCGATGATAAATTAAAAGTTCATAAGTATGACGGTTATGTCTTGGCCCTCGAAAAAAGTGATTCCTCAATAAAAATAACCGCTAAAAGCACTAATGAACCGGCAATATATGGTACGGTCAGTCTCAATATTTATAATGTAACGGCTAAACTGCTTTTTGCTGAGAATTCACTTGATCGTTTGGTAAACCTCAAGGAAATTCACTTAAATGTAATTAATCCTTATAGTATAGAGTTTAAGGATTTGAAGGCTTATGATTTTATTAAAATATATGTTCCTGCTCAAAATTATGAGTCCTACCGTAATAATCCTTTCTGGTTACCGTTTAAGGATAGAATTTTTCCGATGGAATAAAATAAAAAAAGGAAAAGCATCGTTGATACGATGTTTTTTTATTTAATTGAATAATTAATATTTTCCTGTTTTTATACAAAATTTTTAAATTTAATTGTCAAAACACATTAAAAATGTTATAATTATTATATAATAAACAAAACTATTGGTTGGAGGTTAGGGCTTGCCGTTATTTGAAAAATTTAATTTTGATATCATTATCGCAATAGTTCTAATTGGATTTATTATATATGCCCGATACTTTCGATTTAAACGTCAAACCTTTTTTACTCTGTCCTTTTTATTGCCGTTTGTGATTTTATATTTTTCATATAACTTTATTGAAACATTAACGGAAAAAATTGGGTTATTTGGTTTTATAGAAAAATCATTGCCCTTTTCATCTGAAAAAAAATTTCCGGCGGCACTAACGGTCGCAATACTGGCATATTTTATAATTAATATAATTATTCGTTTGTTTTCTCGTTTATTTCGCGAACCCATTGAAAAACAAATAATTAATAAAAATAATATTTATTCAAAAATCGCAAATATCATAATGGGTATTCTTAATGGTTATGTCGCAGCTATTCTCATAATGTTTGCTTTACAACCGGTAATCACGATTGATTATAACCGCCCGCTAACGGCAGCAATAATAAAAACAAGCAATCCGGTAATTTCGGTATCGTTTTTAAATAAGATGTCAATTAAAGCGGAAGAGTATAAAATATATAAAGAGGCTTTACGGAACATAAGCGGTCAACAAGTTGAGTTAGATTATAATGAGCTATTGATACATCTGGAAGAAGTAGCAATATTAAATGATGATTTTAGTATTTCGATTTACAATCAACTTAATGATGAAACGCAAAACCTGATTACCGCTCATTTGAAAAATGATAATTATATTGCTTGTTTATTGGATAATAATGAAGGGGTAATTCTAGATCGGATTATCGCCTTGGAACAAGCCAATCCAATTTTGCCACAACTTATTGCGCTTCGTAATCAAGCTAATAATAACATAGGATATTGGCATTTATATGGTTACCTTCGTGATAAAAGTATTGACTTCAATGATTTTGTTGCGGTTGCCACAGCGATAACAAATAATGTCGATAAGCTTGCTGTTAATTTTAATGCTTTAAAAGATAAAATAATATTTAAAAACACAGCGGATAATTTTCACTATTTTCTTAATCATTATCAAGAATTATTGGGAGATAAGCCGTTGAATCTTTCAGATTATATTAATTCTTTTTCAGCGTTGCTTTCCAATTACGACGCTTTGTTGGCTTTCGGTCAAGACTTTTTGTCTAAACACCAGTATTCCGATCATCCCATAACGCAAAAAATAATATTGACATTTGAAAAAATATTGAATAACAAAGATAAAATTATAGCAAATCCAGAAATACCGCTCGATGTTAATATTGCTTTTGCTTCAGATTATAAAATATGGTTTGAAAATGACATATGGGAAAAGCATTTACTTTATAAATCTTATTTAGTCGATATGATTATTGATCCCAAACTTAATGGATATGATTTATACCATCGTTATTTCTTTTATCGCCATTTCGACCTTAAAGAAACCCTTACTTTAGAAGATTTATTAAGTGAATTGGAAGCGGTAGTTAATAAAGGTATTTTAACTGAAAAACAAGCAACGGAATATTTTACTTCCCTGTTTACTATTTCTGATAGTTTGATGAGAGATCTAAATAATCAAAACCGATTACATGAGAATTTCTATCAGGACCTTAGTACCAATAATCATAGATTTATCAGTAATAAATTAAAGGAGCAAATACAGTAACTGTTAAAAAGGGGGGGTTCTTTTGGCTAAATCGGAAAAAATGCAATTAACAGTTTATGAATTGGACCCATCTGGTAAATATCGTTATGTAAAGAGCCAAGCGGATGTGCCGATTATCAATGCAAATATGAGTGAAGCCGTTACTTCTCCCAAAATACCTGAAGAAAGAGCTTTTATTTTACGCGGGAATCCGTTTTTATATAATCCGGAAAATTCCGGAGTTGAAGTTTACAGTATCGAAGACTTTCTTATTATGTATAAAAAAAAGGAAGTGATATTAGGTGAAATTATTAGGAATCCTGATTATTCGCTTAAATCAAGAAAAAACATATTAAAAAAGGCTTTTAGAAACTGGCATAAAGCTTATACAAAAAAGAAAAAACAAGTTTTTCGTGATAACTTTCGTACTATCGAAGTTGTAAAAGGCATTGGCAATGTAAAATTTCCCCTTTACATTGAACTGATTATTTGGTTGATGTTAACGGCAATGATTTTTATTCTCGGGACAAATTCTCCTTTATGGAATAAAATAGTTCAAGGTAAATTCGGTTTATTCTTACAAACAACTCTCAATACAATGTACGGTTCATCCCCATGGCTTAAAAGCATTGGCCACATTACAATTTATTTATTATTTGTTTTGGTATTTTATTCGCTGTTTTTTCGTGTGATTGTGCATGATTATAAGTTATATTATCGAAAAACGCAAAATTATTTAGAAAATTCAGAAAGCCAAATTAATCGGGAATATAAAAAGAAAAGGAAAAATGCCTATAAATATTATTTGCGCCACTTAAGAAAAAAAAGCAACCCATATTACCCGCCTCTTGATATAAAAGAAGTTCAAGAGGGGAAAGTCAATATAACCATTTTTAACATCGTTAGTAAGGCGACAGTAAACAAGTCATATTATTTGATGAAAATTGAACCCTTTTTAAAAACAATTAAAGTAATTTTATTGTTTTTAAGTATTGCCGGTTTAATTCTTGTTTACGGCTATAGTATAGTATCTTTAATTATTGCTGCTTTTTAAAATTGCCAGCTTTGAAATTTTCAATTACAAGTGTAACGCCGCTTGGGAAAGAGGAAAATATGGAAAATGTAAAAGTGAAAACAAATGAAAATATAACCGAAAGTGCTGTTGCGGAAGAACTGGAAAAAATTATTGTTGGCAAAACTGATTCCGAGGAGGTTGTTGTTAAAGACAAACCGGAGAAACCAACCGGTTCTACTCGTACTCGTTCCTCATCGGATACTTTAACAACCCAAGATAAGATTGAGAAAATACGGGCAGTAGAACAAGCTAAATTAGAAGCATTAAAAGAAAGAGAACGGGAAAAGACAAGGCTAGCAATTGAAAAAGAAAGAGAACGTCTCGAGAAAGAATTACAAAATGAGATTAGGCAATTGGAAACACAATTACAGTTAACACGTTCATCATTAACCGATGAACCCCTTGGAGAAATACCTAAAAAAGAGGCGAAACCAGCCCCAGTCCCGCGG
>JALOBF010000181.1 GCA_023228385.1 Bacilli bacterium | reverse complement strand
CGTGCGGTCCAACGAACGAATCTGCGGATTTTGTATCACTCAGTTAACCGATGTTCAAATTGAAATTAACGGACTTCTTGATATTGACCGGGTTCCGAAAGCTGATATCCAAGTATTAAAAAAAGCAATAACCCAATAAAGGAGATGTTTCCGATGTTCCGAGTTTTAACAGCAAAGCAAATAACCGCCTGGATGGCTTCAATCGCGATTGTCGTATTATGTATGCTTATTGCTTTATTTCCCCATCATGAATCATCCGATTATGATTTATTGCTTTACCATTGGGATAACGGCGGTTCCACCGAAACCAATTTGGTAAAGGAAGTGTGCAATGAGTTTACGAAAGTTACCGGGATTAAGGTTAAAGTGGAGATTATCAGCAGTTACGAAACGCAATTTTCCAACTTTATTGCCGCTAAACGGGTTCCTGATGTATTTTTGGTTCCGGACGGTAATTTTGGTCAGTGGGTTTCCACCGGCGTAATGCTTGATTTAACCGATTATGTTGCCACCAGCACGGTAATCGATTTAAACAGTATTTGGCCGTCGGCCATTAATCGTTACCGTTATAACGGCAAGACAATGGGAAACGGTAATATCTACTGTCTCCCTAAAGATATAACCCCTTATGTCATGTATTACAATAAAGATTTATTTGATAAATATCAGGTTCCTTATCCTGATCGATCCACCCCCTGGGCTCCGGAGGAAGCTACATATTATTGGCGGCAGTTCGGAATCGACAGTCCCTTTGGCAGTACCGTTACCGCCAAAGGAAAACTAAAAGATAACCATATATACGGTTTGGCAAAATTTTATCCGGAAAGTTTGATTTGGTCAAACGGAGCCGATTATTTATCGGCTGATCGAACCGAAGTTTTGATTGATACTCCGGAATTTATTGAAGTTTTTGCTTATCTTCAAAAGTCGATTATGGAAGATTATGTCGCTCCGCCTTATTCTTTATTTGCCTCAACAAGCGAGAAATCATTATTTTTAAACCAAAAAGCCGCTTGTTATATCGAAGGAAGATCGGTTACCGCCGACTTGAGAAGAACGGCGACCTTTGATTGGGATATTGCTCCGATACCGGCCTATGATACCGAATATCAAAATATTAACGGTTGGTCGGGTTCGGTCGGTTATGCCGTCTATAAGAACAGTGAAAAAAAAGACGAAGCTTATCAATTGGTTGAGTTTTTTACTTCGAAGCACGGGCAAATGATTATGACTGAATCTGGTTTTTCGATACCCCTATACAACGATGAAGAAACGATAAAGAAGTTATATGAAGTGGAAGCAGGAAAACGGCCTAAGAACACACCGGAGTATTTACGGGCGGCTCAATATCAAAAAGCGGGTCTATGGCAATATCTGCCCAGTATCCGTTGGAAAACCAAATTCGATACCGATTCCGGTGTGCTTTATAGCAGCGATCCCAGTTTGCGGCCAACCGCCGAACAATTTTTACAGGATGAAAAAAATATTGTTTTAAATATTATTAAAACTGATTTCCCGGAGTTATTCAATAATGAAATCAAAAACACGGCAACAAACCCACTTATCTATGATGGCATCTTGCGATTTTCCTTAGCGGCGATAACCGACAATAAAAAGCGGAGAGGAAGGATAGCGTGAAGAAAAAGAGAAAAAGCAGTTTAAGCCGTATTCGGGTAAACGATGCAATTTGGGGTTATATTTGTATTGCGCCGCTCGCCATTGGTTTGATTATCTTTTTGGCGGCACCGCTTCTTTATTCATTGTATATTTCCTTAACCGAATATGATTTATTTTCAAAACCCGTATTTATCGGTTTGGATAATTTTCGCCGGGCCTTCTCCGCAAGTGAGACGCAGTTTTGGCCTTCGATTAAAAATGCTTTGGTAATGAGCATCGGCGTTATTATTTCCATGTTTCTGTCGCTTGTTCTTGCCAATATTTTAACGAAAAAACTTAAAGGAATGAATGCCTTTAAATTAATATTCTTTATTCCGACCATTTGTTCACCGGTGGCGGTGGCGATTATGTGGCGGCGGATGTACGATTACAATTACGGAACAATCAATAAAATATTAAAAACCTTGTTTCATATGGAACCGGTTAATTGGTTAAGCCGCGAGTGGGCCGTGCCTTCGCTGATTTTCATGGGCGTTTTGTTCGGCATGGGGATTAATATTCTTCTTTATATTTCCGCAATTAAAAATATTCCTTCCGTTTATTATGAAGCGGCTAAACTGGACGGGGCGAATGAATTGCAATCTTTTTTACGGATTACCGTTCCTTCCGTTTCCCCAGTTACCTTTTATATTTTGATAACCGGATTGATCGGCTCGTTGCAGGGCTTTACCACTTTTAAAGTTATGACCAACGGCAGTCCCGAAAATACCATGATGCCGGTCATGCTTATTTATAATTATTCCGGTAACGATTACGGGGCTTTTTACGGTTATGCCTCGGCACTTGCGATTTTATTGGGATTGATTATTTCCGTAATTATGATTATCAACTTTAAACTGTCGAAGAAATGGGTATATTATGAATCGTAAAGGCGATGATAATATGAAAAACAACGAAACAACAACATTAAAACGGCATCGAAGAACAACTTTTAATCAGCGCTTGGGCCGGATCTTTATATATTTGTTTTTATCGTTAATTGCTTTGATGATTATTCTTCCCTTTGTACAGTTGGTGCTGGCTTCATTTAAGTCGGCCCGGGAAATAAACTTAGATACTTTTTTCCCGAAGGAATGGAAGTTTTCCAATTATAAAGCGGTATTTAAAGAAACGGTAA